>NZ_LYSP01000007.1:0-150705 GCF_001728945.1 Pseudomonas sp. ENNP23 | reverse complement strand
CTGTGTACGGTTGCGCCACTGGGCGGTGTCAACCGCCTGGGTTCAATCCACCAATCCCAGCGCCTCCCGCGCCTTGACCAAGCGCGTGGCGCGCGCGGCACCGGCGATGGCCAGCAGGCCCTGGTCGCGCGTCCAGAGCGTTGCCCACTGCGCGGGGCCGCTGGCGAAGGCGGCGTCCAGCTCACTGCGCAGGCCGTCGAACTCGGCGAAGAGGCCGGCCAGCATGACGTGCATCACCGGGCTGGTGGCACACAGCCGGGCCACTTCGGCCGTGCCGGACAACAACCCCAGCAGGCGCAGGCGCAGGGGCGGCGGCCAGCCGCTGTCCTGGCCGACACCCAGCAGCCAGGCGCTGAGGGCGGCGAGGACGTGGAGGTCTTCCTGGCTGCGGAAGGGTTTGACGTAGGCATCCCAGCCGTCCCCGGCGAGGCGCTCGCAATGGGCGCCGTCCAGGTGCAGGCGGGCGTGGGGGATGTCGGGCATCAGCGGCAGCGCCGGCAGGGGTTCGATGCGCACGCCGGGCGCGCCGTTGCGCACCACGGTGAGGGCCAGGCGCGGGGCTTCGCCGTCGGCTTCCTCGCGGGCGGCCACCAGCAGCCAGTCGGCAGCGTCGGCGGCGGTGACGAAGTCCTTGCGGCCATTGAGGCTGAGCCCGTCGAGGCGGACCTGCATGTCCGCCGGGCGCACGCTGCGCGCTTCGGTCACGCAGAGGGCGCCGAGGCTGCGCGGGGCGGAGGGCCAGAGCAGACGCAGCGCGCCCTGGTAGCCCGCAAGGAAGGCCAGCCCCGGGGTGGCGGCGAGGCGCCCGCCGAGGATGGCGAGTTCGAAGGGCGTGGCCTCGCCCAGGCGCTCCAGCAGGCTGCCGTACCACTCTTCGAGGGGCTGCGCGGGCAGGCGGTCACGGGTCTCGAGCAGGCGTTGCCAGGTCATGGGCGGTCTCCTTGGGGGCTGTCATTCAAGCATCACGGAAACGTCACGGAGGTGACACCGGGTCTGCCTAGCCTGAGCTTGCACAACAAGATCGTCCGGCTGCAACCGGGATCTAGCCGGCCCAAATGGAGGCTTACTCATGACCCAGATCGCTATCACCCGCGACAACGCCGCACGCGGCGACAAGAGCCCGCGCCGCCTGCAGGCCGAACGCCTCAGTGGGGTCGCTGCCCTGCGTGAAGCCCAGGCACTGCGCTACCGGGTGTTCAGCGCGGAGTTCGACGCCAAGCTCAAGGGCGCCGAATTCGGCCTCGACATGGATGACTTCGACCCGCACTGCCAACACATCGGGGTGCGCGACCTGGACAGCGGTGCGCTGGTGGCCACCACCCGCCTGCTGGACCACCAGGCCGCCCACGACATCGGCCGTTTCTACAGCGAGGAGGAGTTCCGCCTCGAGGGCCTGGGCGAGCTGCAAGGCCCGGTGCTGGAGATCGGCCGCACCTGCGTCGATGCGGCCTACCGCAACGGCGGCACCATCGCGGTGCTCTGGAGCGAGCTGGCAGAGGTGCTCAACGAGGGCGGTTACCGCTACCTCATGGGCTGCGCCAGCATCCCCATGCAGGACGGCGGCATCCAGGCCCAGGCGATCATGCAGCGCCTGCGCGAACGCTACCTGTGCACCGAACACCTGCGCGCCGAGCCGCGCACCCCGCTGCCGGCGCTGGAGCTGCCGGGCAACGTGATCGCGGAGATGCCGCCGCTGCTGAAGGCCTACATGCGCCTGGGGGCGAAGATCTGTGGCGAGCCGTGCTGGGACCCGGACTTCCAGGTCGCCGACGTGTTCATCCTGCTCAAGCGCGACGAGCTGTGTCCGCGCTACGCCCGCCACTTCAAGGCGGCAGTCTGAGGCCATGGCCGGGCTGCGGTTCTACCTGCGGGTCATCCGCCTGCTGGCAGTGATCGGCCTCGGCCTGCTGCTGGCGAGCGGGGTGGTGGTGCTGGAACGGCTGGCCCGGGGACGGGACCTGATGCCGCGCCGGCAGCGCCTGACCCGCTGGTTCCTGGCGCGCCTGGCCGGCGCCCTGCCCTTCCGGGTGCGGGTGGAAGGCGAGGTGCCGACGGTACCGATGCTGTGGGTCAGCAACCATGTGTCGTGGACCGACATCCCGCTGCTGGGCATGCTCGCGCCGCTGTCCTTCCTGTCCAAGGCGGAGGTGCGCGCCTGGCCGGTGGCCGGCTGGCTGGCGCACAAGGCCGGGACGCTGTTCATCCGCCGGGGTTCGGGGGAGAGCAACCTGGTGGGGCAGCAACTGGGCCGGCACCTGGGGCTGGGCCGCAACCTGGTGATCTTCCCGGAAGGCACCACCACCGACGGCAGTCTGGTGCGCACCTTCCATGGCCGCCTGCTGACCAGCGCCTGCGAGACCGGGGTGGCGGTGCAGCCGGTGGCGATCCGCTACCTGCGCGATGGTGAGCGGGACAGCGTGGCGCCGTTCATTGGCGAGGATGATCTGGTGTCTCACCTGGTGCGCCTGCTGCGCAGCCCGTGCAGCGAGGTGGAGATCCGCCTGCTGACGCCCATCCCCAGTAGCGGTCGCCACCGCAACGCTCTGGCCCGCGAGGCCCAGCAGGCGGTGCAGGTGGCGCTGTTCGGTGACGCCCCATCCGACGAGCTGGCGGCCTGATCCGCCACCTCAGCGGGCGGGCGGCACCACCAGCATGTCGCAATCAAATTCCCGCAGGGCAGCGTCCGCCACGCTGCCGATCAATGCCCGCTTGATCCCGCCCATGCCCCGCGTGCCCAGCACCAGCAGGTCCGGTTCGGCCTGCTGCAGTGCGCGGCGCAGCACGGTGATGGGCAACCCCTCCTCTGCCGAATGCTGGCTGAACACGCCCAGCAGCCCCTGCTCGCCAAGAAACTGCGCCAGGGCCGAACGGGCGGCCACGGCCTCGCGTTGCTCATGCTCCTCCAGGGCGCTGTCGGACAGCCCGGCACCCAGCAGGGTGAGCCGGGCGAAGGGCTCGAAGGCGTAGAGCGCGCGGCTGCGGGCCAGTTCCAGCAGCCCCAGTTCGCAGGCGGCCTGGGCGGCGCGGGCCGAACACGGCGAGAGGTCGAGACCGATGAGGATGTCGTGGTAGTGCCCTTCGGTCTCGCGGTTGACCACCAGCACCGGCGTGTCCCCGGTGCGCAGCACGCGCTCCAGGGTGGTGCCGACGAACACGTCGCGCAGGGCGTTGCGCCGGTGGCAGCCCATCACCAGCAGATCGAAGCCCTGGCTGCGGGCGAAGTCGACGATGCGCTCGGCCGGGTCGCCCACTTCGATGCGCAGCGTGGGGGCGGCGCCCGCCAGTTCGGCGATCTCACTCAGGTGCGAGGCCAGGGCCTCGTGGACCTGGGCGCTCCAGGCGATGGCCAGGGCCTGGGGCTGATCGGCATCCACCACATGCAGCACCGTCCAGGGGCAACGGAACTGCCGCACCAGTTGGGCGGCACGGCGCAGGGCACGTTCGGAGCGGTTGGACAGGTCGGTCGCCAGGAGCAGGGCTTTCATCGGAGCACCTCTACTGTTCTCGTCAGGTCGGACCGGGGTGGTCCGGGGCCCACGCATTGCACGCCCCGATCCGCTGCCGGGGCTTGATGCAGGTCAAGCCATGCCGGCCTGGGCGGCAAAGCGTTGCAGCTCGGGGTAGAAGCACCGGAAGCGTTCGCTGAGGGGCTGGTAGCGCTCAGCCAGTTCGTCGAACCCGCCGGCCAGCAGCTCGGGGCGGGACAGGCGGCGGCTCATGCCGCCCACCACGGCGGCCAGGGTGTCGAAGTCGCGGTAGCTGCCGAGCCAGTCCTGCTCGGCCATGCGCGGGGCGATGCGGGCCAGGGCACCGGGCAGCGCCGCCTGGTCGGCCAGCACCCGGTAGACCTGCCCGGTGAAGGCGGGCAGCGGCACCTCGGCGTAGTCGGCCCAGTCGCGGGCCAGGCAGTGGTCGAAGAACAGGTCCAGCAGGATGCCGGACACCCGCCGCCGGGCCGCCGGGAACAAGGCGCGTGCATCCCGGACCTGCGGGTGGGTGTCAGTGAACAGGTCGATGCGCCGGTGCAGGCGGATGCCGGCCTCGATGGCCTGGGGCCAACGGCCATCCAGCGGCCCCTTGACGAAGTCGCCGTAGAGGCTGCCGAGCAGTTGGTGGGGCGTGGAGCCGCCGAGGTGGAGGTGGGCGAGGTAATTCATCGCGCCAGCTTAGCAGGCTGTTGAAAAAGCCCGTTGCGTCGACGCGCGTCCATCAGCCGGGCTGATGATGACTATCGCGGGAAACGATCCCGTATCGTTTTTGCCCGATATATAGTTCGCTCCATTCCGATATGACTGGTGGAGACGGCGATGACCGACACCCCCGAAAGCCTCGACATCGACCTGGGCGAGATCCTCAAGGCCCTCGCCCACCCGGTACGGCGCGACATGCTGCTGTGGCTGAAGGAGCCGGAGCGCTACTTCGTCGAGCAGGACCACCCGTTCGAGATCGGCGTGTGCGCCGGCAAGTTCGACCAGCGCACCGGGCTCTCCCAGTCCACCGTATCGGCCCACCTGACCACGTTGCAGAAGGCTGGCCTGGTGACCAGCCGACGCATCGGCCAGTGGAACTTCTTCAAGCGCAACGAGGCCGTGATCGAGGCGTTCCTGCAGCGGATGAGCACCGAACTCTGACCGCAGCACCCGATTGAGAGTCCCGCCCGGCGGGCTCACCTCGGCCCCTTTGCCACCTGCCCCCATTCATTCAGGAGCTGGCCCATGCCAACCGCGCTTCTCGTCCTGGCGTTGTCCGCGTTCGCCATCGGCACCACTGAATTCGTAATCATGGGCCTGCTGCCCGATGTCGCCACGGACCTGTCCGTGAGCATTCCCGTCGCCGGCTGGCTGGTGACCGGCTACGCCCTGGGCGTGGCGGTCGGTGCGCCCTTCATGGCCATGGCCACGGCGCGCTTTCCCCGCAAGGCGGCGCTGCTGGCGCTGATGGCGATCTTCATCCTCGGCAACCTGCTGTGCGCCACGGCGCTGAACTACGACCTGCTGATGCTGGCGCGGGTGGTGACGGCGCTCTGCCACGGGGCCTTCTTCGGCATCGGCTCGGTGGTGGCCGCCAGCCTGGTGCCGCCGAACCGCAAGGCGTCGGCGGTGGCGCTGATGTTCACCGGGCTGACCCTGGCCAACGTGCTGGGCGTGCCCCTGGGCACCGCGCTGGGCCAGGTGGCGGGTTGGCGCTCGACCTTCTGGGCGGTGACGCTGATCGGCGTGGCGGCCTTCATCGGGCTGTGGCGCGTGCTGCCACGCCAGGACGACGAAGAGGCCGCCGACATGCGCGCCGAGCTGGCCGCCCTGCGCGGGGCCGGGCTGTGGCTGGCGCTGTCGACCACGGTGCTGTTCTCCGCGGCGGTGTTCTGCATCTTCACCTACGTGGCGCCGCTGCTGGGCGAGATCACCGGGGTGTCGCCACGCGGCGTGACCGGCACGCTGCTGCTGATCGGCCTGGGCCTGACCCTGGGCAACTTCATCGGCGGCCGCCTGGCCGACTGGAAGCTGGCGCAGACGCTGATGGGCGTGTTCATCGCCCTGGCCGTCACCTCCACCGTGGTGCACCTGGCCAGCCCGTACCTGATTCCCATGGAGATCACCCTGTTCCTCTGGGCCACCGCCGCCTTCGCGGCCGTGCCGGCCCTGCAGGTGAACGTGGTGGCGTTCGGCGCCGGTGCGCCGAACCTGGTCTCCACCCTCAACATCGGCGCCTTCAACGTGGGCAACGCCCTGGGCGCCTGGGTCGGTGGCGTGGTGATCGAGCAGGGCCTGGGTCTGACCCGTGTGCCGCTCGCCGCAGCCGTACTCGCCATCCTGGCGCTGGTCGCCACCCTGTTGACCTTCAGCCAACGCAAACCCGAGCTGGAAACCGCTCTCGACTAAGACGAGGTGTTCAAAATGGCAACATTGTTCGATCCGATCAAAGTGGGCGACCTGGAACTGGCCAACCGCATCATCATGGCCCCCCTGACCCGCTGCCGCGCCGACGAAGGCCGCGTACCCAACGCGCTGATGGCCGAGTACTACAGCCAGCGCGCGTCCGCCGGCCTGATCATCAGCGAGGCCACCGCCGTGACCCCGATGGGCGTCGGCTACCCCGACACCCCCGGCATCTGGAACGACGACCAGGTCAAGGGCTGGAGCAACGTGACCAAGGCCGTGCACGCCAACGGCGGCAAGATCGTCCTGCAACTGTGGCACGTGGGCCGTATCTCCGACCCGAGCTACCTGGACGGCGAAGCCCCGGTGGCCCCCAGCGCCATCGCCGCCAAGGGCCACGTCAGCCTGCTGCGTCCGCTGCGTGACTACCCGGTGCCCCGCGCGCTGGAGACCGAGGAAATCGCCGACGTCATCGAGGCCTACCGCCTCGGCGCGGAGAATGCCCTGGCTGCCGGCTTCGACGGTGTCGAGCTGCACGCCGCCAACGGTTACCTGGTGGACCAGTTCCTGCAGGACAGCACCAACACCCGCACCGACCGCTACGGCGGCTCACTGGAGAACCGCGCGCGCCTGCTGCTGGAGATCACCGACGCGCTGATCAAGGTCTGGGGCGCCGGCCGTGTCGGCGTGCACCTGGCACCGCGTGCCGACGCCCACGACATGGGCGACTCCAACCGCGCCGAGACCTTCGGCTACGTGGCCCGTGAACTGGGCAAGCGCGGCATCGCCTTCATCTGCGCCCGCGAGAAGGAAGCCGACGACAGCCTGGCCCCGCAACTGAAGGACGCCTTCGGCGGCGTGTTCATCGCCAACGAGCGCTTCACCAAGGACCAGGCCAATGCCTGGATCGCCGAAGGCAAGGCCGACGCCGTGGCCTGGGGCATCCCCTTCATCGCCAACCCGGACCTGCCGGCCCGCCTGGAGCAGGATGCGCCCTGGAACGAGCCGCACCCGGAAACCTTCTACGGCAAGGGCCCGGTCGGCTACATCGACTACCCGCGCCTGTAAGCGGCAACGCTGCAGTGAACGAAGCCCCGGCCCGCAAGGTCGGGGCTTTTTCGTGGCGGTAGGCACGTGCGGGCGAATGAATTCGCCCCTGCAGGTCCCCGTAGGGTGGGCCGGGCGGCGTTCCGCTTCAGCCCACCCACAAAGCCTCGCAGGTGGCACCTCCAGCAGCGGCGCTGGGCCTGGCCATGAGGGTGGACGAAAAGAGCGTTACCCACCCTCCATCCTGCTCAGCCCGGGCATGAAAAAGCCCCGGTCCTTGCGGTGCGGGGCTCATTCGCTGTGGCGACGGATCAGCGCGCGTTGATCTGCTGCTGCAGGTTCTGCACCTGGCTCTGCAGGGTGCTGATGTTGCGGGTCATCTGCGCGCGGAAGGCGTCGAACTCGGCCTGGTTGGTACCGCCGGCAACTGCCGGGGCCTGGGCCGGGCGGCTGTCCAGTTGGCTGCGCAGGACCAGCAGGTCCTGTTCGAGGCTCTTGATGGCCTGGCTGGGGTTGCCCTGCTTCTTCAGGACCTCCATTTCGCCGGCCAGTGCCTTGATGCGCTCCTCCAGCTTGGCGGCGTCGCCCTGAGCGGCCTTCAGGCGGGCCTGCTCTTCGGCCAGGCTCTGCAGGCGGCTGTCCAGTTGGCCGGCGGAACCGCTCTGGGTCTTGAAGTCGCCGGAAAGCTGCTCGACGCGCTTGTCCTGGCTGCCCAGTTGGGCGCTCAGGGCCTGCTGCTGCTTGGCTACTTCAGCCAGGCGGGATTGCAGTTGGCGGATGTCCAGCTTGATGGACTCGCTGCCGCTGGTGACGGTGGACTCGGTGGCGACCACCTTGCCGCTGATGTCCTTGATGCGGCCGGCAGCCTCTTCACTGATGCGGGCGAAGCTTTCCTGGGTGGCGACCAGTTGCTGCTCCATCATCGAGATCTGCTGGAAGCTCCACCAGCCGAGGCCGCAGAAGGCGATGACGGTGGCACCCAGCAGGGCCCACAGCGGGCCGGTGCTGGCGCCACCACGCGTTTCGGGCTCGTACCCCGCGCGACCACCCCGGGCCGGCGTGGAGGCGACACGGCGTGGGTGGTGGCCGAACTCGTCGCGGTCCTGCGCGTCGGTTGACAGGCTGGGGACATCGTCCAGTTCATCGAGAGCATCGTTACGCATGATTGACCTTCGGCAGGAGGAGCAAGAAATCGGGGTCGGCCCCAAGGCCGAGGGGCGCCAGTATACCGGTTCGCTTGGCTGGCATCAGCGCCGCGCCATGCTGGTGCGGGTGCCCTTCGTCGGTGCGCATCCTGGCTGATGGACCGGCTGCAGGGCCCATGGTTCCTGGGATTGTGAACTGGTACGCGGCTTGCTTTGGTCGTTGCGGGGCGTCCGGGGGCGCTCCACATGCGGCCGATGCCGCGCCGGACGGAGCCACCGCTGAACGGGTCCGACGCGCTCCGTCCGGGCAGGACGACAGGCCGGAGCTCTCTTCACACCTTGGGGGGAATACGCGTGGAACTGACCAAAGCCGTCTTGGATTGCATGCAGTGCCTTCGTCGCCAGATTCGCGAGGAGCAGGCCCTGGACATCCGCCTCAGCCAACCCGATGCCATCCAGCAGATGCTCAAGGCCTGTGCCGAGTCCCGACGCGAGGCGGTGATCAGCCTGGGGGAGCGCCTCAGCGAACTGACCGGCGTGCGCGTGCCGAAGGTGCTGTCCGAAGAGGAACTGGTGCGCAAGTACACCCAGTACGCCGGCCCGCTGCGCGGCTGAATCAGGCGCCCTGCTGCGCCTTCCACCAGGTGCAGAACTCGTCGAGGGCCGTCCACAGGCTGACCTGGGGGTCGTACTCCAGGTAGTGCCGGGCACGACTGATGTCGAGGCTGAAGTCCCGCGCCATCACGGCCACGCCCAGGCGGAACAGCGAGGGCTCGGGGCGCCCCGGCAACAGCCGGCAGACCGTTTCGTTGAGGGTCGCCGCCGCGTAGGCCACGCCGAAAGGCACGTGCCGGGTGACCGGCGGCAGGTCGAGGCGGCGCAGCACGTAGTTGACCACGTCCCACAGCGGCACCGGCTCGCCGTTACTGATGTTGTAGACCTTGCCCAGCGCAGGCCCGGCGGCCAGCAGGCCACTGAACAGCACGTCGTTGAGGTTGTGCACGCTGGTGAAGTCGACCTTGTTCAGGCCGTTGCCGATGATCGACAGGTGCCCCTTGCGCTGCATGGCGATCAGCCGCGGGAAGATGCTGGTGTCACCAGCCCCGGTGACGAAGCGCGGGCGGAAGGCGATGACCTCCAGGCCGAACTCCTCGGCGGCGAAGACCTTCTGTTCGGCCAGGTACTTGGTGGCGCCGTAGTGGTCGGAGAAGCGCTTGGGTACTTGCTCCTCGGTGATGCCGACATGGGAGCGCCCATCGAAGTAGATCGACGGCGAAGACAGGTGTACCAGGCGCTTGACCCGCTGCTTGAGGCAGGCTTCCACCAGGTTCTCGGTGACTTCGACGTTGGCTCGGTGGAAGTCCTCGTAGCGCCCCCAGACGCCGACGGCGCCAGCGCAATGAACCACGGCTTCCACATCCCGGCACAAGGCCTGGGCCAGTTGCGGGTCCCCCAGGTCGCCAGCGACGAACTCCGCGCCCCGCCGCACCAGGTGCTCCACGGCCTCGGGCCGACGGCCGGTGACCCGCACCGTCAGGCCCTGTTCCAGGGCAAAGCGGGCGAAGCGCCCGCCGATGAAGCCACTCGCTCCGGTCACCAGAATCTTCATTGCCGTCCCCCACAGGTCGTGTGTTGCGCACTCTAGCAGCGCCCCGGCATGCCGTCGTGGGGCGGTGAGCCAGCACCCGCCCGCTGCCGGCCAGTTGAGTCAGTCACGCACCAGCCAGCGCCCGCCGGCGCGGGCCAGGTACTCGGTGAGGCTTGCCAGCAACTCGCCACCGTGGCGCCAGTGGTGCCAGTAGAGCGGTACATCGATGGGCCGTTCGGAAATCAGTTCCACCAGTTCTCCTCGGGCCAGTTCGCCCTCCACCTGGTGCTCGGGCACCAGGCCCCAGCCGAGGCCCGCCTGGGTCAGGCGGACGAAGCCCTCGGACGAGGGGCAGAGGTGGTGGGGAAAGGCGCCCTGGATGCCCAGCGCGGCGAGGTAGCGATGCTGCAATTGGTCGTCGGGGCCATAGACGATGGAGGGCGCATTCAGCAGCGCCTCCGCCGTGACGCCCCGGGAGAAGTGCCGGGCCACGAACCCCGGGCTGGCCAGGGCACGGTAGCGCATGGCGCCCAGGGCCAGGCTGCGGGCGCCGGCCACCGGGCGCTCGGCGGCGCAGATGCAGCCGGCCACTTCACCGGCACGCATGCGCTTGAGGCCGACTTCCTGGTCCTCCACCACCAGATCCATCAGCACCCGGTGGCTGGAGCAGTAGTCCGCCACCGCCGGGGCCCACCAGGTGGCCAGGCTGTCGGCGTTGATGGCGATGCGCAGGCGCTCTGGCAGGCCGCCTTCGTCCAGCGCCGGCACCTGGGCCTGGAGGTCGCGTTCCAGCAGGCGCACCTGCTGCACATGGTTGAGCAGGCGGGTGCCGATCTCCGTCGGTGCCGGTGGCGCGGCGCGCACCAGCACGGGCTGCCCGACCCGCGCCTCCAGCAGCTTGACCCGCTGGGACACTGCCGACTGGGACAGCCCCAGCACCTGGGCGGCCCGCTCGAAACCACCCTGCTCCACCACGGCGGCGAGGGCGGCCAGGAGCTTGTAGTCGAACATATCGATTTTCCTTATGCGAGATCAGCAGGATTCGTTTTCCTTATACAGCCGCCCTCGGCAGACTCGCCAGCATTCCCTTCCCTCTTCAAGGAACCGACCGTGGCCGGAGAAACCGCCCTGTCCGTGCTGCTGCGCAGCCTGGAACCCCGTCTCGACGACAGTGACTACGTCTTCTGCACCCTGGCGTCTGACGCCCCGGCCGATTGCACGCCCGTGGCCAGCATCCGCGAAGCCGAGGGGTTGAGCCTGATCATCCCGCGTGAACAGGCCGATGCGCTGGGGTTGCCCTACGACTACGTCGCCGCCTGGATCACCCTGCAGGTGCATTCCTCCCTGGCGGCGGTGGGGCTGACGGCCGCCGTGGCGGCGGCACTGGCCCAGGCGGACATCAGTTGCAATGTGGTGGCGGGCTACCACCACGACCACCTGTTCGTGCCCCGCGAGCGCGCCGAGTGCGCGGTGTCGATCCTGCGGGCGCTGGCCGCCAGCGCGGTGGAGGGCTGAGGCATGTGGCAGAGCTATTTCAACGGCATGCTGGTGGCCGCCGGGCTGATCATCGCCATCGGCGCGCAGAACGCCTTCGTCCTTGCCCAGAGCCTGCGCCGCGAGCATCACCTGCCGGTGGCGGCGCTCTGCGTGCTGTGTGATGCGCTGCTGGTGAGCGCCGGGGTGTTCGGCCTGGCCAGCGTGTTGGCGCAGAACCCGATGCTGCTGGCCATCGCCCGCTGGGGCGGGGTGGCTTTCCTCGCCTGGTACGGCAGCCAGGCCCTGCGCCGCGCGCTGAGCCCGGGCACCCTGGCGATGCAGGCCGACGCCGGGCCACGCTCGCGCAAGGCGGTGCTGCTGGCGGCGCTGGCGGTGACGCTGCTCAACCCCCATGTCTACCTGGATACGGTGCTGCTGATCGGCTCCCTCGGCGCCCAGCAACCGGTGCCCGGTGCCTATGCCCTGGGCGCGGCCAGCGCCTCGCTGATCTGGTTCTTCGCCCTGGCCCTGGGCGCCGCCTGGCTCGCTCCCTGGCTGGCCCGCCCCGCCACCTGGCGGCTGCTGGACTTCACCGTGGCGGTGATGATGTTCGCCATGGCGGCACAACTGGTGAACGGGATCTGAGCATGGGCGGTCCAAGCAGCACGGGCCGCGGAGGGGCTATTCCACACGGATACTGCGTGGTTAAGCCTCTGGTCGGGTGCTATGATCCGGCCTTCGCGGCATATAAAGAGTACGAACTCAAAGCCGCTCACCGGCCGCCCGTGAACGGCCCCGCGCCTTGCGCACATATCCAGACCTGATGAAGGAGACAGACATGGCTTTCGAATTGCCGCCGCTGCCGTACGAGAAGAACGCTCTCGAGCCGCACATTTCCGCCGAGACCCTGGAATTCCACCACGACAAGCACCACAACACCTATGTCGTGAACCTGAACAACCTGGTTCCGGGCACCGAGTTCGAAGGCAAGAGCCTGGAAGAGATCGTCAAGACCTCCTCGGGCGGCATCTTCAACAACGCCGCCCAGGTGTGGAACCACACCTTCTACTGGAACTGCCTGAGCCCGAACGGCGGTGGCCAGCCCACCGGCGCCCTGGCTGATGCCATCAACGCTGCCTTCGGTTCCTTCGACAAGTTCAAGGAAGAGTTCACCAAGACCTCCGTCGGCACCTTCGGTTCCGGCTGGGGCTGGCTGGTGAAGAAGGCTGACGGTTCCCTGGCCCTGGCCAGCACCATCGGCGCCGGCTGCCCGCTGACCAGCGGTGACACCCCGCTGCTGACCTGCGACGTCTGGGAACACGCCTACTACATCGACTACCGCAACCTGCGTCCGAAGTACGTCGAGGCGTTCTGGAACCTGGTGAACTGGGACTTCGTGGCCAAGAACTTCGCCGCCTGAGTCATCCGCACCACCTGAAAGGACCCGGCCATGCGCCGGGTCTTTTCGTTCATGCCCACCTGAACGGCAGCGCATGTCGAGCCGTGCAGTGCCATCCATTCGTCGAGCAGTATTCAAGTCGGACGATGCAACACCGACACAGGGGCGTGTTCGCTTGATGCATCAGCCCGCGAACCTTTCATTCGTGGCCCCTATTCCGCTTTTTGCGTACTGGCCCTTTGACGGCTCCCCGGTGTTTGCCAATACTCAAGCGGTCCGGCACCTACCGGCATCGAACAAGGAATTCCTACTTGAAGCTGGATCTGAAAAACAGCTTGTCACTGAAGTTGCTCCGCGTGGTGCTGCTGTCCGCACTGGTGGTGGGCGTGGTGCTCAGCTGCGCGCAGATCGTGTTCGACGTCTACAAGACCCGCCAGGCGGTGGCCAACGACGCCCACCGTATCCTTGGCATGTTCCGCGACCCATCGACCCAGGCCGTCTACAGCCTGGACCGCGAAATGGGCATGCAGGTCATCGAAGGCCTGTTTCAGCACGAGTCGGTACGCTTCGCCAGCATCGGCCACCCCAACGAACCCATGCTGGCGGAAAAGAGCCGACCACTGAGCGAGTTGCCGACCCGCTGGCTCACCGACCCGATCCTCGGCAAGGAACAGAACTTCACCACACAGTTGGTGGGGCGTGGTCCGTACAGCGAGTATTACGGCGACCTGGCCATCACCCTCGACACTGCGCCTTACGGCGAGGACTTCGTCATCAGCTCGGTGATCATCTTCGTCTCCGGCGTACTGCGCGCCCTGGCCATGGGCCTGGTGCTCTACTCCGTCTACCACTGGCTGCTGACCAAACCGCTGTCGAAGATCATCGAGCACCTGACCAACATCAACCCCGACCGCCCCAGCGAGCACAAGCTGCCCATGCTCAAGGGCAATGAGAAGAACGAGCTGGGGCTATGGATCAATACCGCCAACGAGCTGCTGGCCTCCATCGAACGCAATACGCACTTGCGCCGGGAGGCAGAGAACAGCCTGCTGCGCATGGCCCAGTACGACTTCCTCACCGGCCTGCCCAATCGCCAGCAGTTGCAGCAGCAGCTCGACCAGATCCTCGAGGACGCCAGCCGTCTGCAGCGCCGAGTCGCCGTGTTGTGCGTGGGCCTGGATGACTTCAAGGGCATCAACGAGCAGTACAGCTACCAGACCGGCGACCAGCTGCTGATCGCCCTGGCTGATCGCCTGCGTGGCCACAGCGGCCGACTGGGCGCCCTGGCACGCCTGGGAGGCGACCAGTTCGCCCTGGTCCAGGCAGATATCGAGCAGCCCTACGAGGCCGCCGAGCTGGCCCAGAGCGTGCTGGACGACCTGGAAGCTCCCTTCGAGCTGGAACAGCATGAAGTCCGTCTGCGCGCCACCATCGGCATCACCCTTTTCCCGGAAGACGGCGACAGCACCGAAAAGCTGCTGCAGAAAGCCGAACAGACCATGACCCTGGCCAAGAGCCGCTCGCGCAACCGCTACCAGTTCTACATCGCCAGCGTCGACAGCGAGATGCGCCGTCGTCGCGAGCTGGAGAAGGACCTGCGCGAAGCCCTGAAGCGCAACGAACTGCACCTGGTCTACCAACCCCAGGTGGATTACCGCGACCACCGCGTGGTAGGTGTCGAGGCGTTGCTGCGCTGGCAGCACCCGCAACACGGTTTCGTGCCGCCGGACCTGTTCATCCCGCTGGCCGAGCAGAACGGCAGCATCATCCCCATCGGCGAATGGGTGCTGGACCAGGCCTGCTGCCAGTTGCGCGAGTGGCATGACCAGGGTTTCAACGAACTGCGCATGGCCGTGAACCTCTCCACCGTGCAACTGCACCACACCGAGCTGCCGCGCGTGGTCAACAACCTGCTGCAGGTCTACCGCCTGCCGCCGCGCAGCCTGGAGCTGGAAGTCACCGAGACCGGCCTGATGGAGGACATCTCCACCGCCGCCCAGCACCTGCTCAGCCTGCGCCGCTCTGGCGCGCTGATCGCCATCGACGATTTCGGGACCGGTTATTCCTCCCTGAGCTACCTGAAGAGCCTGCCGCTGGACAAGATCAAGATCGACAAGAGCTTCGTCCAGGATGTGCTCGAGGACGAGGACGACGCCACCATCGTCCGCGCAATCATCCAACTGGCCCGCAGCCTGGGCATGCAGGTGATTGCAGAAGGGGTCGAAACCCCCGAGCAGGAGAGCTACATCATTGCCCAGGGCTGCAACGAGGGGCAGGGCTACCTCTACAGCAAGCCGCTGCCCGGTCGCGAGCTGACCGGCTACCTCAAGCAATCCCGCCGTCTGAGCGCTGCTGCCTCCAATCCCGCCACTCTCTGATACCCCGCATGCACCGCCGTGCGGGGGCGGGGCCGCGAGACGCTAGAGCCAACCGGTGGTGCGCAGCAGATAGACCGTCGCAACCGCCCCTACGATGCATACCAGGCCAGCGCCCAACGCCTGCCAGAAGAACGCCCGCGCCAGCACGTCCTCGCCATGGCTGGACAGCAGGAAAGGCCGCGCCTCCCCCGGGCGACGCATACGATTGACCGCCGGTGCCGCACTGGTGGCGCGGTGGCGGTCCTCCGCCTCCAACTGCGCGGCCAGGCGCACACGCCCCCACTCCCCCTCGTCCAGTTGGCCATCTCCATTGCTGTCGAAGCGTTTCAGCAGGCCGGTGAAATCACTTTTCCATTCGCGGATCACCGCCCCTTCGGCCCGGCTGGCATCGAACCCCTGCTGGCTCGCACCGGTGGTGACGAACTCGCCGATGGCATAGAGCGGGCCACCCAGCTCCAGGCGCTCCTCGGTGTAACGGTAGTCGCCTCCACCGAACAGCGAGCCGAACAACCCGGCGGACTCCACCCGTAGCGGGTGCCGCTGGCTGCCCCGCCACACCTCACGGGTGGCGGGTCGTACCTCGGCGCCGCGTGGGTCGATCAGGCACTCGCCGGTGCCATCGCCCAGGGCCAGCCACTGATCGCTGACGCCGCTCTCCACCACTTTCCAGCGCTTGTTCTTGCCACTCTCGCTGTACTCCTCGATACGGAAGCGCCACCACACGCAGGGCTTGCCGGTAAGTGGCGCGCTCAACAGGCCGTGCTGCGGCTCGTGCAGCACACCGTAGAGTTCCACGTAACCCTGAGCCGCCGAACGAATCTTCGAGGTCGGCGTATCCAGCAGCAGGCGCCCCTCGTAGAAGCGCTTCAGGCACCACCAGCCGCCGCCAAGGAAGGCTCCCAGGCTGAAGGCCAGGCTCATCGCCAGGCCACCAGCTTCACCCCCGTCCATCAGTTGAACAGGCTCTTGATGTCCACATCGGCCTTCTCTGCCTCGCTGAACACCAGCAGCTCTGCCGGACGGAAGCCGAACACCCGGGCGATCAGCACATCAGGGAACTGCTCGATGCGCACGTTGTTCAGGTTGACCGCCTCGTTGTACAGCTCGCGACGGTCGGCGATGCCGTTCTCCAAGCCACTGATGCGCTGCTGGAGGAACTGGAAGTTCTCGTTGGCCTTGAGCTGCGGGTAGTTCTCCGCCAGGGCGAACAGTTGCCCGAGGCCGGCGCGCAGCCCGCTTTCAGCCTGGCCCAGGGCGCCCAGGTCGCCGCGCTCACGGGCGCCCGCCACGGCATTTCGCGCAGCGATCACGCGCTCAAGGGTGCTGCGCTCGTGCTGCATGTACTGCTTGCAGGTTTCCACCAGTTTGGGCAGTTCATCGTGGCGCTGCTTGAGCAGCACCTCGATGTTCGACCAGGCCTTGCCCACGCCGTGTTTCAGGCGCACCAGGGCGTTGTAGAGGATCACGGCATAGGCGCCCAACAACAGCAGGGCGACGAGGATGGCAACGGTGCTCAGGGACATGCGAACGACTCCTTGTCTTCGGTTCCGCAGAATTCTAGCGCCCGTCGCCCTCCGGCACAGCGACCCGAGGCACACCCATCGCGACAACGGGACAAAGTGCCACTTTTCAAAAATGCAAATCTTTCGCATTATGTCCGCCGTTTTCGCGCAGCAGCGCTTCCCAACACTACCAAAGGAATCCGCCATGAGTCGTATGCCCCTGGCCACCGCCAGCCTGCTTGCCATCGCCATCACTCTCGCCGGTTGCGGCGACGACAAGGACAAGGCCGCCGCGCCCCAGGCCGCTGCCCCGGCTGCCGCCAGCAGCAGCGCTGCACCGGCCGCCACCAAGCTGGACGAGGCAGCGACCAAGGCAGTGGTCAAGCACTACGCCGACCTGGCCCTGGCCGTGTTCACCGATGCCCACACCACCGGCCTCGCCCTGCAAAAGGCCGTGGACGCCTTCCTCGCCACCCCGAATGACGACACCCTGAAAGCCGCCCGCGAAGCCTGGCTGGCTGCCCGCGTGCCCTACATGCAGACCGAGGTGTTCCGCTTCGGCAACCCGGTGGTGGACGACTGGGAAGGCCAACTGAATGCCTGGCCGCTGGACGAAGGCCTGATCGACTACGTCGCCAAGGACTACCAGCACGCCCTGGGCAACCCCGGTGCTACCGCCAACATCGTCGCCAACAAGGAAATCCAGGTCGGCGAAGACAAGATCGACGTCACCGAGATCACCGGCGAGAAATTGGCCAGCCTCAACGAACTGGGCGGCTCCGAGGCCAACGTCGCCACCGGCTACCACGCCATCGAATTCCTGCTCTGGGGCCAGGACCTGAACGGCACCGGCCCGGGCGCCGGCAATCGCCCGGCCACCGACTACGCCCAGGGCAAGGACTGCACCGGCGGCAACTGCGACCGCCGTGCCACCTACCTGAAGGCCGTCACCGACCTGCTGGTGAGCGACCTGGACTACATGGTCGGCCAGTGGAAAGCCGGCGTCGCCGACAACTACCGTGCCAAGCTGGAAGCCGAACCGGCCGAGTCCGGCCTGCGCAAGATGCTGTTCGGCATGGGTAGCCTGTCCCTCGGTGAGCTGGCCGGCGAGCGCATGAAGGTCGCCCTGGAAGCCAACTCGCCTGAAGACGAACACGACTGCTTCAGCGACAACACCCACAACTCGCACTTCTACAACGGCAAGGGCATCCGCAACGTCTACCTGGGCGAATACAAGAAGGTCGACGGCACCACCCTGACCGGCCCGAGCCTGTCCTCCCTGGTCGCCAAGGCCGATGCCCAGGCCGACGCTACCCTGAAGGCCGACCTGGAGGCCACCGAGGCCAAGCTGCAGGTCCTGGTGGACCGCGCCAACAAGGGCGAGCACTTCGACCAACTGATCGCTCCGGACAACGCCGAAGGCAACCAGGTGGTGCGTGACGCCATCGCCGCCCTGGTCAAGCAGACCGGTGCCATCGAGCAGGCTGCCGGCAAGCTGGGCATCAGCGACCTGAAGCCGGACAACGCCGACCACGAGTTCTGATCGCACCGTCCACCTGTCCCGAAAGCGGATGCGGCCCATCGCCGCATCCGCTTTTTTCATGCCTGCAAATCCGCGTCTCGTCTGGCTGAAGATCGCGTCACGCCTGGGCTCCACCCTCTTCACAGCGGCCATCCAGCACCGCTATCACGAACGCAAATCCCTCTTATTTAATAGCCGTTCGCCTGCTAACATTGCCGGCCTGTTTTCCCCAGCCGGACCCGCCAATGCCCGTATCGTCGGCCCTCCGCCACCTGTCGCCGCTGTTGCTGGCCGTTGCCCTGGCCGCTTGCGACAAGCCCCCCCGCTTCACCCAGGCCGAACCCGGCGAGCAGCTTTCAGGCGGTGCCGCGACCATCAACCTGCATGACCGCAACGCTTTCTCCCAGGCCTCCGGCAACCTCACGCCGAGCCGCCGGCTGGACTTCAACGTCGGCAACAGCTTCTTCCGCAACCCCTGGGTGATCGCCCCCTCCTCCACCACCGCGAGGGATGGCCTGGGCCCATTGTTCAACACCAACGCCTGCCAGAACTGCCACGTGAAGGACGGCCGCGGCCATCCGCCAGGCGTTCGCGGTGACAACGCCGTGTCGATGCTGGTGCGCCTGTCCATCCCTGCCGAAGCCAAGGCCGAACACCAACAGATGCTGGAGCGTCTGGGCGTGGTGCCCGAGCCGGTCTACGGTGGGCAACTGCAGGACGTTGCCATCCCCGGCGTCGCACCGGAAGGCAAGGTGCGCATGCGCTACGAGCCGCTCAACGTCACCCTGGCCGACGGCACCGTGGTGGAACTGCAGAAGCCCACCCTGGAGATCACCCAGCTGGGCTATGGACCCATGCACCCACAGACCATGTTCTCTGCGCGAGTCGCCCCACCGATGATCGGCCTGGGCCTGCTGGAGGCCATTCCCGAGGAGGCCATCCTGGCCAATGCCGGCCCATCCGAGGCCAAGGGCCCCGGCGTCATCGGCCGCCCCAACCGGGTCTGGGACGATGCCGCCGGCAAGACCGTGCTCGGCCGCTTCGGCTGGAAGGCCGGCCAGCCCAGCCTGAACCAGCAAAACGCCCACGCCTTCTCCGGCGACATGGGCCTGACCACCAGTCTGCTGCCCCACGACGACTGCACGCCGGCCCAGGTGGACTGCCTGAATGCCGTGAACGGCGGTGAGCCCGAGGTCAGCGACAACATCCTGCGTCTAGTGCTGTTCTACAGCCGCAACCTCGCCGTGCCCTCGCGGCGCGGGATCAACGACCCACAGATACTGGAAGGCAAGGGCCTGTTCCACCAGGCCGGCTGCCAGGGCTGCCACACCCCGAGCTTCACCACCCGGGCCGATGCTGCCGAACCGGAGCTGGCCAACCAGTTGATCCGTCCCTATACCGATCTGCTGCTGCACGACATGGGCGAGGGCTTGGCCGACGGCCGCCCCGAGTTCCAGGCCAGCGGCCGCGACTGGCGCACACCGCCGCTGTGGGGCATCGGCCTCACCGAGGTGGTCAATGGCCATACCCGCTTCCTTCACGATGGGCGCGCCCGCAACCTGCTGGAGGCCATCCTCTGGCACGGTGGCGAGGCCGAGGCGGCGAAACAGACCGTCATGCGCTACGACGCCGGGCAGCGAGCCGCGCTGCTGGCCTTCCTGAATTCCTTGTAAGGAGCCCTGCATGTTCCGCCCCAAACTGCTCTTCACCAGCCTCGCCGCCCTTGCCCTCGGTGCGTGCGCCCCTCAGGACCCACAAGCCCAGGCCACCTCGGCACTGGCCAAGCAGGTGATCCTGCCCACCTACAGCCGCTGGGTGGAGGCCGACCGGGCCCTGGCCGCCAGCGCCCTGGCGTTCTGCTCCGGGAAGGAGGACCTGGCCAAGGCCCGCGCCGACTTCCTCGTCGCCCAGAAGGCCTGGGCCGAACTGCAGCCGCTGATGGTGGGCCCGCTGGCCGAAGGCAACCGCGCCTGGCAGGTGCAGTTCTGGCCGGACAAGAAGAACCTGGTCGGCCGCCAGGTGGAACAACTGGTCAACGCCAAGCCGCAGATCGACGCTGCGGCCCTGGGCAAGTCCAGCGTGGTGGTGCAGGGCCTGTCCGCCTACGAATACATCCTCTTCGACAGCGGCCTGGACATGGCAGACCCGGAACAGAAGGCCCGCTACTGCCCCCTGCTGGAGGCCATCGGCGAGCGCCAGAAGACCCTGGCCGAGGAGATTCTCGCCGGCTGGAACAAGAAGGACGGCATGCTGGAGCAGCTGACCACCTTCCCCAACCCGCGCTATGCCGACTCCCACGAAGCCGTCTCGGAGCTGCTGCGGGTGCAGGTCACCGCTCTCGACACGCTCAAGAAGAAACTTGGCACCCCCATGGGCCGCATGAGCAAGGGCGTGCCGCAACCCTACCAGGCCGACGGCTGGCGCAGCGACACCTCCCTGGCCAGCCTCGGCGCCAGCCTGCTCAGCGCCGAGCAACTGTGGAAAGGTGTCGACGGCAAGGGCCTGCGCAGCCTGCTGGGTAGCGACCAGAAGGCGCTGGCCGAACAGATCGACGCCGCCTACGCGGACGCCCGCAGCAAACTCGACGCCCTGCAGCCGCCACTGAGCAAACTGCTGGAGAGCGAAGAGGGCCTCAAGCAACTGGGCGTCTTCTACGCCAGCCTGGACGTGGTGCACCGCCTGCATTCCAACGAGCTGGCCCGCGTCCTCAACGTACAACTGGGCTTCAACGCCAACGATGGTGACTGACATGTTGCGCCGCCAGGTGATCGCACTCGGCAGCCTGCTGCTAGGCGCGGTGACGCTGGGCGGCTGGTCGCTCAGTCGCAAGGGGCGCGAGCCTCTGCTGCTCTCCGCCCGTGACGATGCCGACGGCGGCCACTACGCCGTCGGCTACCGCCTGGACGGCACCCAGGTGTTCGCCACCCGGGTTGCTCAGCGCTGCCATGACATCGTCCAGCACCCCAGCGAAGCGGTGGCCCTGTTCGTCGCTCGCCGCCCGGGGACCGAGAGCTACCTGATCGACCTGGAGGACGGCCGCCTGCTGCAGACCCTGCGCTCGCAACCGAACCGGCATTTCTACGGCCACGGGGTGTTCCACAAGAGCGGCGAATGGCTGTACGTCACCGACAACGACACCCGCGACCCAGGCCGTGGTGTGCTGGGCGTCTACGCCTACGCCGACCGCCAGTTGAGTTTCCAGGGCGAGCTGTCCACCCACGGCCTCGGCCCGCACCAGGTGTCCTGGATGCCCGACGGCGAGACCTTCGTGGTGGCCAACGGCGGCATCCGCACCGAAGCGGAAAGCCGCAAGGAAATGAACCTCGACGCCATGGAACCGAGCCTGGTACTGATGCGTCGCGACGGCAGCCTGATCAGCCGCGAGACCCTGCCACAACAGATGAACAGCATCCGCCACCTTGCCGTCGCCGCCGACGGCACCGTGGTGGCGGGCCAGCAGTACATGGGCGATGGCGGGGACCACGCCGACCTGCTGGCCATCAAGCGCCCTGGCCAGCCGCTCGTCGCCTTCCCCGTGGCGGACGAGCAGCGCCTGGCCATGGCCCAGTACACCGCCAGCGTGGCGGTGCACGACGAACTGCGCCTAGTGGCCCTGACCGCCCCGCGGGGCAATCGCTTCTTCATCTGGGACCTGGATAGCGGCGCCCTGCGCCTGGACGCCCCGCTGCCCGACTGCGCCGGCGTGGGCGCGGTGAAGAACGGCTTCGTCGTCACCTCCGGCCAGGGGCGCTGCCGCCTCTACGACTGCCGCCAGGCCACCCCCACCGCCACACCGCTGCAATTGCCCGCCGGACTCTGGGACAACCACCTGCACCTGGCGTGAAACCCGAGCATTTCGTCGCCATGGTCTAACGCCTCGGTCATGGCGGCCGACCTATACTTTGCCTGCACTTCCCTTCCTCCTCCCTGAGGCGCTCTTCAATGTCCCTGCAAAACTCCCTGCGAGGCCAACTCCTCGCGCTGTTGGGTGGCAGCCTGTTGCTGATCCTGGTGGTCGCGCTCGCCTGCTTCAATTCACTGTCTGGTGGTATCCAGTCCTATCGCAACCTCGTAGGCGGCACGCTGGAAGCGTCCGGCCTCGTCGACAGCGCCAACGTCGAGTTCAAGGTACAGGTCCAGGAATGGAAGAACGTGCTGCTGCGCGGCAAGGACCCGGCCGCCCTGGCCAAGTACTGGGGCCAGTTCGAGGACCAGGAGCGCAAGGTCCAGGATATTCTCGGCAAGCTGGTCAACGAAGCTCGCGACATGGGCGACCGTGACCTGCAGACCCAGGTAGAGCGCCTGCGCAGCGAACACCAGAGCCTGGGCGCGGCCTACCGCAAGGGCCGCGAAGCCTTCCTCGCCGCCGGGGCCGACCCGAGTGCCGGCGACAAGGCGGTGCAGGGCATCGACCGCGCCGCCAGCGACCAGATGACCGCGCTGGTCACCCAACTGCATGACCGTGGCACCCAGCAATCCGCCGAGATCAGTGCCAGTGCCAGCGCCACCCTCACCGGCGGTCTGGTGACCATGCTGCTTTCCAGCCTGGTGATCGGCGTGCTGGCCCTGTGGCTGATCAACCGCCGCCTGATCGCACCGATCCGTACCCTCATCGAGCACATCGCCCGCCTGAGCCGGGGCAACTTCGGCGAGCGTGTCGACAGCAGCCGCAAGGACGAACTGGGAAGCCTGGCCAATTCGGCGAACGTGTTGCGGGACTTTCTCGCCGACACCTTCAACCGCCTGAAGCACAGCACCAGCGAGCTGGACAACGCCAGTGGCGAACTCAACGCCATCGCCGCAATGATGGCGCAGGGCGTGCGCGAGCAGTTCTCACGCACCGACCAGGTGGCCACGGCCATGCACGAGATGTCCGCCACCGCTCAGGAAGTGGCGCGTCATGCCGCTGAAGCAGCCGGCGCCGCCGACCAGGCCGATACCTCCGCCCAGCAGGGCGAGCGGGTGATGCAGGCCACCATACAGAGCATCACCGGCATGCGCGGCGAGATCGCCTCCACTGCCGAAGTCATCCGCCGCCTGGAAAGCGACAGCGGCCGCATCAGCAAGGTGCTGGAAGTGATCCGCGGCATCGCCGAGCAGACCAACCTGCTGGCCCTCAACGCCGCCATCGAGGCTGCCCGTGCAGGCGAGCAGGGCCGCGGCTTCGCTGTGGTGGCCGATGAGGTCCGCACCCTGGCCCAACGCACGGCCGAATCCACTGCCGAGATCCACCAGATCATCGACACGGTGCAGACCGGTGCGGTGAATGCCGTGCGCGCCATCGAAAGCGGCCAGAACCGCAGCGAGCAGAGCGTCATCCAGGTCACCGAGGCCGGCGCCATGCTGCAGCGCATCACCGAGGCCGTGGAGGCGATCCGCGACATGAACCGGCAGATCGCCACTGCAGCCGAGGAGCAGACCTCGGTGGCCGAGGACATCTCCCGCAACCTCACCGAGATCACCGCCATCGCCGACACCAATAACGAGAACGTGCAGCGCACCGAAGGCGCCAGCCAGCGCCTGCATGAACTCTCGGGCGAGCTCAACGACATCACCCGCCGCTTCAGCGCCTGATTCTCCCGGCACAGGGATGTGCCCTCCCCTCTCACGCCTCTTTGGTAGCTGATCAAGCGCTCCAGAATAAGATCAGCGATCTACAGCGATCTTCGCCGATCATGATCGGCAGCCCAGGCATCACTCGCTGAACGCAATCTTTTGCAATTCCGAGGCTTTGACTTGCCCCGCCGGTAGGAATAAGGTGCTCGCCTCGCCTATTCCCAGGCCCGACTCTGCCTTGCCAAGGAACCGGAATATGTTGCTTCGCCGCATGCTCATCATGCTCGGCGCGGTCATCCTCGTGGTGCTCGCCCTTGCCGCCTACAAAGCCTTCTCCATCCAGCAACAGATCGCGATGTTCACAGCACCCAAGCCGGCCATCAGCGTGTCGGCCGCTCTGGCCGAGCAGCGTCCTTGGCAGGAGCGCCTGCCGGCGATCGGCTCGCTCAAGGCCTTCCAGGGCGTGGACCTGACCGTCGAGGTCGCCGGCACCGTGCAGGACGTGCTGTTCCGCTCCGGCGAGAAAGTGCGCCAGGGTCAGCCGCTGATCCAGATGGACAGCGACGTGGAGAAGGCCAGCCTGGCCACCGCCGAGGCGACCCTGTCCCTGGCCCGCGTCGAGTTCGAGCGCGGCCGCAGCCTGGTGAACCGGCAGAACATCTCCAAGAGCGAGTTCGACCGCCTGTCCTCCGAACTGCAGAAAGCCAACGCCTCGGTGGCGCAGCTGAAGGCGACCCTGGACAAGAAACGCATCCTCGCACCGTTCGGCGGCACCATCGGCATCCGCAAGGTGGACGTGGGTGACTTCCTCTCTTCCGGCACTACCATCGCCACCCTGCAGGACCTGGACAACCTCTATGTGGACTTCTTCCTGCCCGAGCAGGCCGTACCCAAGCTGGCCCTGGAGCAGCGCGTGCGGGTGAGCGTGGCGGCGTACCCGGGCGAGGTGTTCGAAGGCACCATCTCGGCAATCAACCCCAAGGTCGAGGACACCACCCGCAATCTGCAGGTCCGTGCCGTGCTGAAGAACCCCGACAACAAGCTGCTGCCGGGCATGTTCGCCAACCTCGAGGTGCTGCTGCCGGGCGAAGAACAACGCGTGGTGGTGCCTGAAACCGCCATCACCTACACCCTGTACGGCAACTCCGTGTACGTCATCGCACCGAAGAAGGGTGAGGATGGCCAGGAACAGAAGAACGACAAGGGCGAGCCCTACCTGGTGGTCGAGCGCCGCTTCGTCGAGACCGGTGAGCGCCGCGACGGCCAGGTGGTTGTGCTCAAGGGCCTGAAGACCGGCGAGCAGGTGGTCACCTCCGGCCAACTGAAGCTGGACAACGGCTCCCACGTCGCGGTGGTGGACGATCCGGTCCTCGCCCCCAAAACGGACGATCAAGCCAGCGCTGCCCAGTAAGGCTGCGCCAAGGAATCGCATATGGCTTTCACAGATCCCTTCATCCGTCGGCCGGTCCTGGCGACCGTGGTCAGCCTGCTCATCGTCCTGCTCGGTTTCCAGGCGTTCAGCAAGCTGGTCATCCGCCAGTACCCGCAGATGGAGAACGCCCTGATCACGGTGACCACCGCTTACCCGGGGGCCAACGCCGAGACCATCCAGGGCTACATCACCCAACCGCTGCAGCAGAGCCTGGCGAGCGCGGAAGGCATCGACTACATGACGTCGTCGAGCCAGCAGAACATGTCGGTCATCTCGATCTACGCACGCATCGGCGCCAACTCGGACCGTCTGTTCACCGAACTGCTGGCCAAGGCCAACGAGGTGAAGAACCAACTGCCCCAGGACGCCGAAGACCCCGTGTTGTCCAAGGAGTCGGCCGACGCCTCGGCGCTGATGTACATCAGCTTCTACAGCGACGAGCTGTCCAACCCGCAGATCACCGACTACCTGTCGCGGGTGATCCAGCCCAAGCTGGCGACCCTGCCGGGCATGGCGGAGGCGGAGATCCTCGGCAACCAGGTCTTCGCCATGCGCCTGTGGCTGGACCCGGTGAAGATGGCCGCCTATGGCGTCACCGCCACCGACGTGAGCGATGCGGTGCGCAAGTACAACTTCCTCTCGGCCGCCGGCCAGGTGAAGGGCGAATACGTGGTGACCAGCATCAACGCCACCACCGACCTGAAGTCCCCCGAGGCCTTCGCCGCCATCCCGGTGAAGACCGTGGGTGACAGCCGCGTGCTGGTGCGTGACATCGCCCGTGTCGAAATGGGTGCGGAGAACTACGACTCCATCAGCTCCTTCGACGGCATCCCCTCGGTGTACATCGGCATCAAAGGCACCCCCAGCGCCAACCCGCTGGACGTGATCAAGCACGTGCGCGCGATCATGCCGGAGCTGGAAGCGCAGCTACCGCCGAACCTGAAGGTGTCCATCGCCTACGACGCAACCCGCTTCATCCAGGCCTCCATCGACGAAGTGGTGAAGACTCTCGGCGAGGCGGTGCTGATCGTCATCGTGGTCGTATTCCTGTTCCTCGGCGCGTTCCGCTCGGTGCTGATCCCGGTGATCACCATCCCGCTGTCTATGATCGGCGTGCTGTTCTTCATGCAACTGATGGGCTACTCCATCAACCTGCTGACACTGCTGGCCATGGTGCTTGCCATCGGCCTGGTGGTGGATGACGCCATCGTGGTGGTGGAGAACATCCACCGGCACATCGAGGAGGGCAAGACGCCCTTCGACGCTGCCATCGAGGGCGCCCGCGAGATCGCCGTGCCGGTCATTTCCATGACCATCACCCTGGCGGCGGTGTACGCCCCCATCGGCTTCCTCGAAGGCCTGACCGGTGCACTGTTCCGCGAGTTCGCCCTGACCCTGGCGGGGGCGGTGATCATCTCCGGCATCGTCGCTCTGACGCTGTCGCCGATGATGTGCTCCAAGCTGCTGCGCCACGAAGAAAACCCGAGTGGCCTGGCCCACAGGCTGGACCTGATCTTCGAGCGCCTCAAACGCAGCTACCAGCGCGCCCTGCATGGCACCCTCAACACCCGCCCGGTGGTGGTGGTGTTCGCCGTGCTGGTGTTCTGCCTGATCCCGGTGCTGATGATGTTCACCAAGAGCGAGCTGGCCCCCGACGAAGACCAGGGCATCGTGTTCCTCATGGCCAAGGCGCCGCAGCCGACCAACCTGGACTACCTGAACGGTTACTCGGCGCAGTTCATGGACGTGTTCAAGTCCTTCCCGGAGTACTACTCGTCGTTCCAGATCAACGGCTTCGACGGCGTACAGGCAGGCATCGGCGGCTTCCTGCTCAAACCCTGGGACGAGCGTGAGCGCACCCAGATGGAGCTGCTGCCGCAGGTCCAGGCCAAGCTGGACGAGATCCCCGGCCTGCAGATATTCGGCTTCAACCTGCCGTCTCTGCCGGGCACAGGCGAGGGCCTGCCGTTCCAGTTCGTGGTCAACACCCCCAACGACTACGAGTCACTGCTACAGGTGACCGAGCGCATCAAGAAACGCGCCGAGGAGTCCGGGAAGTTCGCGTTCCTGAACATCGACCTAGCGTTCGACAAGCCCGAGGTGGTGGTGGACATCGACCGGCAGAAGGCCGCACAGATGGGCGTCTCCATGCAGGACCTGGGTTCGACCCTGGCGCTGCTGCTGGGCGAAGGCGAGATCAATCGCTTCACCATCGACGGCCGCAGCTACAAGGTGATCGCCCAGGTGGAGCGCGCCTACCGCGACAACCCGGGCTGGCTGAACAACTACTACGTGAAGAGCGAGAGCGGCACCATGGTGCCCCTGTCCACGCTGATCACTGTGCATGACACGGCGCGGCCGACCAAGCTGAAACAGTTCCAGCAGCTGAACTCGGCGATCATCGAGGGTTTCCCGGTGGTGAGCATGGGCGATGCGGTGGAGACGGTAACCCAGATCGCCCGCGAGGAGGCCCCGCGCGGCTTCGCCTTCGACTACGCCGGCGCCTCGCGCCAGTACGTCCAGGAAGGCAGTGCGCTGTACGTCACCTTCGGCCTGGCGCTGGCGATCATCTTCCTGGTGCTGGCTGCGCAGTTCGAGAGCTTCCGCGACCCGCTGGTGATCCTGGTGACGGTGCCGCTGTCCATCTGCGGGGCGCTGATCCCGCTGTTCCTCGGCATCTCCAGCATGAACATCTACACCCAGGTGGGCCTGGTGACGCTGATCGGCCTGATCAGCAAGCACGGCATCCTGATCGTGGAGTTCGCCAACCAACTGCGCCGCGAGAAGGGCCTGTCCCCGCGCGAAGCCGTGGAGGAAGCGGCGTCGATCCGCCTGCGTCCAGTGCTGATGACCACAGCGGCGATGGTGTTCGGCATGGTGCCGCTGATCCTCGCCACCGGTGCGGGTGCGGTGAGCCGCTTCGACATCGGCCTGGTGATCGCCACCGGCATGTCCATCGGCACGCTGTTCACCCTGTTCGTTCTGCCCTGCGTCTACACGCTGCTGACGCACAAGGACCCGCAGCACCAGCCCCAGGCCGAGCCCGTCTCGAGCCACTGAGGCGCGTAGAACCAGAAGGCCCCGCGGATGCGGGGCCTTCTTCGTTCAGGGCCGCTCAAAGCCGGCGCAGGACCTCCACGCGGTGGCCGAAGGCGCATTCGTAGGCGGTCAGCAGGTAGGCCCAGTCCGCATCGCTGATGGGGGGGAACGGCTATACCGTTGAAGAGAGATGGGTGCGAAAAATCGAGGACAGGCAGGAAACGAGCATGCATTGCGCCTGCACAGCTCCTCCCTTTCTCGCGGGAGGAGCGCCGTGGCGATGGTCAGTCCTGACCGCGCAGCCCTTGGGTCAGGCCATACATCAGCAGCAACAGGTTGTCGTCCGGCCTGGCCATGGGCTTGTGGCGGGCATTGGGGGGCACCGGGCAATAGCCGAGGTCATTGGAGCGAACCACCGAGGGGGATGGCTCGTGCCAGGCCGCCGCAGCCGCAGACGCGACCCCCAAGGCGCCAGCGAGGAACAAAGCTCGCGTGATTTCTAGTTTCATGATCGCAACCCCTTGATAGCGCTGCCAACGCTGTGACTTAACCGTAGAACACTTGGCGGTGCCCGCGACCTGGAGTGACGAACGGTCCTTCGGGCCCGGGGTGCTCGGCGCACCGCCGCAAAAATCAACGGCAGAGGGTGACAGACAATTGTTTCAGTTCGAGGTTCCCTACCACCCAATCCGCGCACCGATACGCTGCGCGGATGAGGATCAAGGGCAGATCAAGCGGAGGTGAAAAAAGCGTCAACTCAAGCGGGACGCTTGCCGAGTGCAACCTCGAACCGGCAGCCACTGGGCTCGACGGAAGTGAGGGTGACGCTCCAGCCCTGGTTGTCGCAGATCCGCTGCACCAACGAGAGGCCGAGCCCGAGACCGTCGCCCCGCTTGGCGCCGCCGCGGACGAAGGGCTGGAACATCACCTCGCGGTCTTCCTCGAGGATGCCGACTCCAGTGTCCTGCACCACGAAGGCGGCGCCGGACAGTTCCAGGCGAATGCGCCCGCTGTCGGTGTAGTGCAGCGCGTTGCGCAGCAGGTTGCCCATGACGGAGCGCAGGAAGGCAGCGTTGTAACGCTCCTCGCTGACCGCCTCACCGGGCAGGTAGAGGAAGGCCAGGCCTTTATCCTCGATGGCAGGCCGCCACAGTGCCTCCAGCTCATCGGCCACCTCGCGCAGGCTGGCCTGGGGCCCGAGGTTGGCCTCTTCCTGGCGCGCGCGGGCAAGCATCAGGAAGGTCTGCACCAGGTCGCGCATCTCCTCGCTGGCGCGGGCGATGCGAGCCACCTGGGCCTGGGCACGTCCGTCGAGGCTGCGGTTCTCTTGCAGCAGTTCGCAGGAGGAGGCCATCACCATCAGCGGGGTGCGCAACTCGTGGCTGACGTCACTGGTGAACAGTCGCTCACGGGTCAGTACCTGATGCAGGCGGCCCAGCGTATCGTCGAAGGCCAGGGCCAGTTGCCCCACTTCGTCGGTGGCATAGTCCGGCGCCAAGGGCGGCGCGAGCCCGAGCAACCGGTCACGATGGCGCACTTGGCGGGCCAGGCGCACCACCGGCTCGATGACCTTGCGCGCCAGCAGCCAGCCAAGCACGGCGGAGAGCAGTACGCTGAGTACGAAGCCCGCCAACACCACGCCGTAGAGCACCTGCTCGCGGTCTTCGAAGTCGCTCTGGTCCTGCAGCAGCATGTAACGGCGCCCGTGCGAGTCGCGCACCAGGGCGTGGTAGGACTGCGTACCTTCGAAGAGCTCGTGGAAACCCTCGCTCAGTTCACGGTAGGACGCCGGCATGGAGTAGCGGTTGTGGCCGCCGTCATCCATGTAGAAACGGGTGTCGCTGTCCAGTACCGGCGGACGTCCCTGGTAGATGTTCTGCGCCAGCACGCGGTCCAGTTCGTTGCTCAGGTCACGGGAGATGAGCTGCTCCTCGATCATGTGCACCACTTCGATGATGCCCAGGGAGAAGGTACCGCCCACCAGCACGGTCATCAGGGTGAAGGCGATGACGATGCGGCGGGCGAGGCTCTGCCTAAACTCCATCGATCGACTCCGAGAGCCGGTAACCGAGACCATGCAGGGTACGCAACAGGGGCTTTCCAAAAGGCTTGTCGATCACCTGGCGCAGTTGGTGGATATGGCTACGGAGGGCGTCGCTGTCGGGGCAGTCGTCGCCCCACAGGGCCTCTTCCAGCACTTCACGGCGCACCAGATGAGGGCTCTTCTGCATCAGCACCGCCAGCAGCTTGAGGCCGATGGGGTTGAGCTTGAGCGGCTTGCCGCCCCGGCTGACCTCCAGGGTGTCAAGGTCATAGTGCAGGTCGCCCACCTGCAGGGCGCGCTTGCCGCCGCCCCGGCTGCGCCGCAGGACGGCCTCGATGCGGGCGACCAGCTCCGACAGGGCGAAAGGTTTGACCAGGTAGTCGTCGGCACCGGAGCGGAAACCCTGCAGGCGATCGTCCAGGGCATCGCGGGCGGTGAGCATGATCACCGGCGTGTCCAGCCGTGCCTCTTCCCGCAGGCGCTGGCACAGGCTGTTGCCGTCCAGGCCGGGGAGCATCACGTCCAGCACGATCAGGTCGAAATGCCCGTTGGCCGCCAGGTGCAGGCCGGAGAGGCCATCCTGGGCGCAGTCCACCGTATAGCCCTTGAGCTCTAGGTAATCGGCCATGTTGACCAGGATGTCCTTGTTGTCTTCTACCAGCAGGATGCGCATCGCCCCCTCCTCGAACAGGTTGCCCGCACGTTGCAGGGCCGGCCTTTGACCACAGCCGGGACACAGGTTCCGGAAGTGGCGCTCATTCTGGCGAGAGCAGCCGGGGGTTGGGAAGCGCAGCGCCACGTTGCGGCATCCCGGTCGGCGCAGAAGCCTGGGCGCTCCAAAAGAAAAGCCCCGCGCAAGGCGGGGCTCTTCGATCAGCGTGTGGGCTGGAATGGCTTACATCATGCCGCCCATGCCGCCCATGCCACCCATATCGGGCATGGCCGGAGCCGGCTTGTCTTCCGGCAGGTCAGCCACGATGGCTTCGGTGGTGATCATCAGACCGGCGATGGAGGCAGCAGCCTGCAGCGCGGTACGGGTGACCTTGGCCGGGTCGATGATGCCGAACTCGATCATGTCGCCGTACTGGCCGGTGGCAGCGTCGTAGCCGTAGTTGCCGGAACCCTGCTTGACCTTGTCCAGGACCACGGAGGCCTCGTCACCGGCGTTGGTGACGATCTGGCGCAGCGGAGCCTCGACAGCGCGACGCAGGATGTTGATACCCGCGGTCTGCTCTTCGTTGACACCCACCAGGTCCTTGATGGAGGCCAGGGCACGAACCAGTGCCACGCCACCGCCAGGAACCACGCCTTCTTCCACTGCAGCACGGGTGGCGTGCAGGGCGTCTTCCACGCGGGCCTTCTTCTCTTTCATCTCGACTTCGGTAGCCGCACCGACCTTGATCACGGCAACACCGCCGGCCAGCTTGGCCAGACGCTCTTGCAGCTTCTCCTTGTCGTAGTCGGAGGAGGTTTCCTCGACTTGCTTGCGGATCTGGGCAACGCGGGCCTCGATGTCAGCCTGGGCGCCAGCGCCGTCGATGATGGTGGTGTTTTCCTTGCTCAGGACGACGCGCTTGGCGTTGCCCAGGTGCTCCAGGGTGGCGCTTTCCAGGGACAGACCGACTTCTTCGGAGATGACGGTACCGCCGGTCAGGATGGCGATGTCCTGCAGCATGGCCTTGCGACGGTCGCCGAAGCCCGGGGCCTTGACGGCAGCAACCTTGACGATGCCGCGCATGTTGTTGACGACCAGGGTAGCCAGGGCTTCGCCTTCGACGTCTTCAGCCACGATCAGCAGCGGACGGCCGGACTTGGCAACGGCTTCCAGAACCGGCAGCAGTTCGCGGATGTTGGAGATCTTCTTGTCGACCAGCAGCAGCAGCGGGCCGTCCAGCTCGGCCACCATGGTGTCCGGCTTGTTGATGAAGTAGGGGGACAGGTAGCCACGGTCGAACTGCATACCTTCCACGACGGACAGTTCGTTTTCCAGGCCCGAGCCTTCTTCAACGGTGATCACGCCTTCCTTGCCTACTTTCTCCATGGCTTCGGCAATGATGTTGCCGATGGAGTCGTCGGAGTTGGCGGAGATGGTGCCGACCTGGGCAATGGCCTTGGTGTCGGTGCACGGCTTGGACAGGTTCTTCAGCTCGGCAACGATGGCGGTGGTAGCCTTGTCGATACCGCGCTTCAGGTCCATCGGGTTCAGGCCGGCAGCGACGGCTTTCAGGCCCTCGGTGACGATGGCCTGGGCCAGAACGGTGGCGGTGGTGGTGCCGTCACCGGCAGCGTCGTTGGCCTTGGAGGCCACGTCTTTCACCAGCTGGGCGCCGATGTTCTCGATGCGATCCTTCAGCTCGATTTCCTTGGCGACGGAAACGCCGTCCTTGGTGATCAGCGGAGCACCGAAGCTGCGCTCCAGGACCACGTTGCGACCTTTCGGGCCGAGGGTGGCTTTAACGGCATCAGCCAGGGTGTTAACGCCTACGAGCAGTTTCTTGCGAGCGGCATCGCCGAATTTGACGTCTTTAGCAGCCATGTTGTCTTCCTCGAATCTCTAAGTGGGAAAGGGGTCGGGTTCAGGCTTCGATGACAGCGAGGATTTCGTTCTCGCCCATGACCAGCAGGTCTTCACCGTCGACTTTCACGGTGTTGCTGCCGGAGTAGGGGCCGAACACAACCTGGTCACCAACCTTCACAGCCAGGGGACGGACTTCGCCGTTGTCCAGCACGCGACCGGTACCGACAGCAACCACTTCGCCGCGGTTCGGCTTCTCGGCAGCCGAGCCCGGCAGCACGATGCCACCAGCGGTCTTGGTTTCTTCTTCGCTGCGACGGATCACGACGCGGTCATGCAGGGGACGAAGCTTCATGGTCTAACTCTCCCAATCAGTGTTTTCCGGCGCCGGTGATAATCACCGGCGGGTTAGCAAAAGCCGGCGGTGCCGGCAGCAGCGCGCCAGGCACGCTGCGGAAGTCTGAACTGCCCCTTGGGGACAGTAACCTTGCGGTGTCGGATAGATAGGGTCGCCTGACAGCATTTCAAGGGGCACCCGAAAAAAATTCCTCCGACCACAGGAAAACGGGGCGGAATCAGTCTTCGCGACGCTCGTATTCGCCTTCGATGACGTTATGCCGCGGCTGATTGCGTGCCAGTGGGTCGTCGGAGAAGGCCCGCTGGCGTTCGGCTTGCCGGGTAACCCGCTGCAGGACTCGACGGATGACCAGGCGACGTGTGAAGGGAATGATGCAAACCAGCCCGAAGAGGTCGCTGATGAAGCCGGGAAGCAGCAGCAGGCCGCCGCCGACCGCGATCATCAATCCCTCGAGCATCTCCTGCTCCGGCAGTTCGCCCCGGGCCAGCCGCTCGCGGGCACGCCAGGCGGTGGCAACACCGGCGATGCGCAGCATGAAGCTGCCCAGCAATGCGGTGGCCACCAGCAGCAACAGGGTCGGGAAGACGCCGATGACGCTGCCAACCTTGATCAGGACAGCCAGCTCGATGAGCGGGAACAGCAGGAAGAGGAACGCAAAGACACGCATGAAAGTTTCCTTCGCGGAAGAACGGCTTCCGGTAAGACAGCTACATGAAGCCGGCCTCCGGCGAATTCAAGCGTCGGGCGCCTCGGCATCAGGCCAGCGATCGGCCCGGGCCAGCGCCACCAGGGCCTGACGGACCGCACCCGGTGTGTTGCAGGATGTTGGGAAGGGCAGCCAGTGAATACTCTGACCCAGCCGGACATGGAAGCCTTCGCTGTCGATGCCCACCAGCTCGGCCGTCGGATCGGCAGGCAGGCCGCGCAGGGCCAGGTAGTGGTCGATGGCGCTGCGATGGTCGGCGTTCATGTGCTCCACCATCCCGGTCTCGCTTTCCCCGGCGAAAGGGTTGGCCAGGGCCACCTCGTCGATCCAGTGGATGGCGCCGAAGCCGCCGATGAAACGGGCACGCACCGGCTCCAGTACCCAGAAATCGAAATCATGGGTCAAGTGGTAGTCACGGGATTGGGGGAAGTAGCGGTAGTAGCGCGCACCGGCAGCGGCGATGGCCTCGGGCTCCGTCAACTGGCGCGCCTCGGCCAGCAGGGTCAGGCGGCCGACGGCCTGGATGTCGTCTGCACCGCGTTCGCCCACCAGCAGCGAGCACTTCGGATCTTTCTGCAGGTTGTGGGTGTGCTGGGCGATGCGGCTGATGAGGATGAGCGGCCGCCCTTCGGCGTCCAGGCAATAAGGGGCCACCGATCCGAAGGGGTAGCCGGGCATGGCCTTGGACTGGGTCGAGAGCACGCCCCGGTATTCCTTGAGCAGCAATTCTCGGGCATTCTTTGCGGCTTTCACGCTCACCTTCTGACTCCTCGCAGAGAATCCGTCGTAAACGGACGGGCGCTCAGGATAACGGTTCCGGGCTGCCAGCGGGGCACAGCGATCCATAATTCCCAGTTCGAGGGGCTACACCATGCAGCTGAAAGACAAGGTCATCATCATCACCGGCGGCGGCCAGGGCCTGGGCCGGGCCATGGGCGAATACCTGGCGGCCAAGGGCGCACGCCTGGCGCTGGTCGACCTCAACCAGGAGCGCCTGGACGAGGCCGTGGCGGCCTGCAAGGCAGCCGGTGGCGACGCCCGCGCCTACCTGTGCAACGTGGCCAACGAAGAGCAGGTGACCCACCTGGTCAGCCAGGTGGCGGATGACTTCGGCGCGATCAACGGCCTGGTGAACAACGCCGGCATTCTGCGCGACGGCCTGACCATCAAGGTCAAGGACGGCGAGCTGACCAAGATGAGCCTGGCCCAGTGGCAGGCGGTGATCGACGTGAACCTGACCGGCGTGTTCCTCTGCACCCGCGAAGTGGCCGCCAAGATGATCGAGCTGAAGAACGAAGGCGCCATCGTCAACATTTCTTCCATCTCCCGCGCCGGCAACATGGGCCAGGCCAACTACTCCGCGGCCAAGGCCGGGGTGGCGGCCGATACCGTGGTGTGGGCCAAGGAGCTGGCACGCTACGGTATCCGCGTCGGGGCCGTGGCACCCGGCTTCATCGAGACCGAGATGGTCGCCAGCATGAAGCCCGAGGCCCTGGAGAAGATGACCGCCGGCATTCCGCTCAAGCGCCTGGGCAAGCCGATGGAGATCGCCCACTCGGTGGCCTACATCCTGGAGAACGACTACTTCACCGGCCGCGTACTGGAACTCGACGGCGGTCTGCGCCTGTAAGGCGCGCCCCGCTCCACGAAAAAGCCCCGCCGAAGCGGGGCTTTTTCATACCGGTCGCCGTTACCAGCCGATACCGAAGCCCACGGTGTAGCGGGTGCGGTCGGTGTCTCCTTCGGCGCCGCTGACCAGGTCGCGCTCGGCCTTCATGTTGAGCGACGCCCAATCGGTGACCTTGTAGCGCAAGCCCACCTCGGCATCCAGGGAGTAATCGGCAGCGTTGCCCAGCGGGCGGCCCACTTCGCCAGTGCTGAAGAGTTCGACCGTCTTGCCCACCAGATAGCGGTTGTAGTCCCACTTCACACCGAGGGCATAGAAGTTGTCCTTCTCGCCGGTGTCGTACTGGTAGTCGGTGCGGTTGACCAGGGAGGCCAGGGAGAAGGCGCCCAGTTCGTCGTCCCAGAACTGGTAGCCGGGGCCGGTACCCAAGGTACGCTGACGGCGCAGCTCCTCGATCTTGTCGCGCTTGTAGCCGGCGCGGCCCTGCCAGAAGAACTTGTCGGTGATGAAGCGGTCGAGGGCGTACTCCAGCTCCCAGTTCTCGGTGGTCTTCACCTCATTCTGGAACTCGCGGTTGTACTCGCCGTTGGCGTTGTGCCGCCAGCGGCCGTGGCGGGCCTTGGTCTTGAAGTCGACGTCGTAGTCGTCGGTGTCCTTCTCGGCACGCTTGTAGTCGAGCGAGACGTCGACGTTGCCGGTCCAGGTCAGGTCTTCGACGAAGGGCTTGGGCTTCATGATCTGCTCGATGCTGGCCAGTTCGACGGTCTTGGGCGCATCGCCATTGGCCAGGATCACCTTGCCCGGTTCGGCCGGCATGAGGGTCTTGGCGCGCTCGCCGGTGAGATCGTCCTGCTTGACCATGAGTTCCTGATCGCTCTGCAGTGTGGCGACCTTGGACCAGTCCAGCGGGATGGAACCGCCGTAATCGGTCTGCAACATCAGTTTGCCGCCGTCGAATACCCGGATCTTGCCGGTCAGGCGGTCACCGTTCTTCATCCAGACGGTGTCGGCGAAGGTGGAGGTCGAAGCGGCAACAAGGGCCAGGCAAAGGAGTTTTCTGGACAACATGATGGATACGCAGGCTCAGGACTTTGCGGAAAAGCCAGGCATTATCCGCAAGCCCGGCGACTGAGCAAGGACTGACCGACGTATCGTCGCCAAGTTCCCGTCACCACCTCCGACGTTGCCCCTCCCCCGGCACCACCCTATGCTGGCCGCCACCGCCCGCCGGAACCCGCCATGCCCCCGTCAACACCCCCTGCCCAGGACGATTTGCGGCTGTCCAGCCCTGAAGCCCGTCGCGAAGCCCTCTACCTTACCTTGGCCCAGGTTCCGCCCGGCAAGGTGGTCAGCTACGGGCAGTTGGGCGAGATGGCCGGACTGGGCCGTGCAGCACGCTGGGTGGGTCGCACCCTCGGTCAGTTGCCGGAAGGCACCCGCCTGCCATGGCATCGTGTCATCGCGGCGGGTGGACGGCTCAGCCTGCCTGCCGGAACCGTCTCCGGTGACGAGCAACGGGCACGTTTGCGAGCCGAAGGGGTCTTCATCCACAACGAACGGGTGGACATGCGTCGGCACGGCTGGCTTCCCATGCCACCCAAGGGTTAGAGTGCGCGCTTTGTTGCGGTCCCCTGGCACGCACGCCGTCAAGGACCGCCCCGTGCCTTCTGGATCTCACGCCTGATGTCCCACCGAACCTGGCGAGCCGCCCTGGCCGCCTATGCCAGTCCGGCCACCCTGGCCCTGCTTTTGCTGGGCTTTGCGGCAGGCCTGCCGTACATGCTGGTGTTCTCCACACTCTCCGTCTGGTTGCGCGAGGCCGGCGTCGCCCGCGAAACCATTGGCTTCGCCAGCCTCATCGGCCTGGCCTACGCCTTCAAGTGGATCTGGTCGCCGCTGCTGGACCAGTTCCGCCTGCCGTTACTGGGCCGCCTGGGCCGGCGCCGTTCCTGGCTGGTGCTCTCCCAGGCACTGGTAGCCCTCGGCCTGGTGGGCATGGCCCTGGCAGACCCCAAGGAGCACCTGACCTGGCTGATTGCCCTGGCGGTGGTGGTGGCCTTCGCCTCGGCCACCCAGGACATCGCGGTGGACGCCTACCGCCTGGAAATCGCCGACGACAGCCGCCAGGCCGCCCTGGCCGCCAGCTACATGCTGGGCTACCGGGTCTCGGCCCTGCTCGCCACTGCAGGCGCCCTGTACTTCGCCGAGGGGTTCGGCTCCACCGCCAGCGCCTATGAATACCGCGCCTGGGCCAGCACCTACCTGGTATTCGCGTTGCTGATGCTGCCGGGGCTGATCACCAGCCTGTGGATGCGCGAGCCACACATCGATGCCCAGGTGCAGGCCAACACCTCGCGCTTCCGCCTCAAGGACCAGCTCGCCTCGGTGCTGATCCTGCTGGTGATGCTGATTTCCCTGCCGGCGATGATCACCGGCATGCTCGACCGCGCCTGGCCACGTGCCCTGCTCTATTTCCTGTTCCTCGTGGCCTGCCTGTCGCCCTGGGGGCGCCGCCAGATCGCCCCGGTGCGCGACCTGCTCAGCCAGCAACGCCGGCAACTGCTGGCGGCAGCGCGGGGCAAGGTGATTCCCAACTTCGATTTCGTCCACCAGGCGGTGTCGATGATCGTGCTGATCGTGATCCTGGTGACCACGGCGGCCGCCATCAAGGCCTATGCCTCGGGCGCCTGGCCCCGGGGCACGCTGTTCGTACTGATCACCCTGGCCTGCTTCTCCGCCCCGGGTCGCCTGCTGATGGCGCCGGTGGTGACGCCCATCAGCGAGTTCGTCCAGCGCTACCGCTGGCACGCCCTTCTGCTGCTGGGGCTGATCGCCACCTACAGGATGTCGGACACGGTAATGGGGGTGATGGCCAACGTCTTCTACATCGACCAGGGCTTCACCAAAGACCAGATCGCCAGCGTCAGCAAGGTCTTCGGTCTGGTGATGACGCTGCTGGGCGCCGGCGCCGGCGGCCTGCTGATCGTGCGCTTCGGCATCCTGCCCATCCTGTTCATCGGTGGTGCCGCCTCGGCGGCCACCAACCTGATGTTCGTGATGCTCAGCGACATGGGCGCGCACCTGCAGATGCTGATCCTCACCATCTCCTGCGACAACTTCAGCGCCGGGCTCGCCACCTCGGCCTTCGTGGCCTACCTGTCGAGCCTGACCAACCTGAAGTTCTCGGCGACCCAGTACGCACTGCTCAGCTCGCTGATGATGCTGCTGCCACGCCTGATCGGCGGCTATTCGGGGGTGATGGTGGAGAGCCTGGGCTATCACCAGTTCTTCCAGCTCACTGCCATTCTCGGCATCCCCACCCTGGTGCTGATCGCCATCCAGTGGAACCGTGAGTCACGCCAACCGGTGCAACCCGGCGAGCCCAAGGCCGAGGAACCGGCAGCGCCGCCCTCCTCCGAACGCCCATGAAAAAGGCCGGGATCACCGGCCTCTTTTCATCATCCGGACCTAGCCCGGCTGGACCTGCACCAGCCTCGACGGCTGGGCCAGCTCCACGCCGACCGCGCGCAAACGGTCACGCACCTGCTCGTTGAGCATGAACATCACCGCACCATAGTCGCCGCGGGCCGTCCATAGGCGCAGGGAGAGGTTGATGGCCGTGTCCGTCAGGGCCGCCACCACCACTACCGGTGCGGGATCTTGCAGCACACGGGGGTCGTCCGCCAGGGCCAGCAGGGCCTCCCGCGCCTTGCCCAGGTCGCTGGCGTAATCGAGCTTCACGTCGTACATCAGTTGCCGGGTGGGCTGGCTGGACACGTTGGTGATAATGCCGTTGGACAGCGCGCCATTGGGCAGGATCACCGTGCGGTTATCAACCGTGCGCAATACGGTGTGGAAGATCTGGATGCTGTCGACGGTCCCGGAAACGCCCTGGGCCTCGATGAAGTCGCCCACCTTGAACGGCCGGAAGAACAGGATCAGCACCCCGCCGGCGAAGTTCGCCAGGCTGCCCTGCAGCGCCAGGCCGATGGCCAGGCCGGCGGCACCGATGGCGGCGATGAAGGAGGTGGTCTCGATGCCGATCATCGAGGCGACACTGACCAGCAGCAGCACCTTGAGAGCAACGTTTGCGAGGTTGGAGATGAAGCGGTGCAGGGTCAGGTCGACCCGGCGCATCGACAGCAATGCGCTGATCCGGTTGGTGAGCAGGTTGATCAGCCACCAGCCGACCAGCAGCGTCACCAGGGCGAGGGTGACCTTGCCGCTGTATTCGAGAATGACGGGGAGCCAGGCTTCGGACTGCCTGACCAGGTTGTCGAGGTTCATGTCCATGCGGACCTCCTTCTATCGACTCGAGAAAACCGCAGCCGCCCTGGCAAGCAGAGCGGCAAACGGACCTATGTGCGACGCGGAGAGACCGCGAAGGTTCAACGGGTCAGTCGCGGAAGTTGGTGTACTGCAGCGGCATGCCGAGGGACTCGCCACGCAGCAGGGCGATGGCTTCCTGCAGGTCGTCGCGCTTCTTGCCGGTGACACGCACCTGCTCGCCCTGGATGGCAGCCTGGACCTTGAGCTTCTTGTCCTTGATCAGGGCGACGATCTTCTTCGCCAGTTCCTTGTCGATGCCCTCGCGGAAGTTCACTTCCTGCTTGACCACCTTGCCGGACGGGTAAGGGTCCTTGAGCTCCATGCATTGGATATCCAGCTTCCGCTTGATCAGGCAGTTGCGCAGGATGTCCAGCACCTGCTCCAGCATGAAGTCGGCCTCGGCGGTGATGGTGACGGACTTGTCCTTGCTTTCCACGCTGCACTTGCCGCGCAGGTCGAAACGGCGCTCCAGTTCCTTGGTGGCGTTGTCGAGGGCGTTGGTGAGTTCGTGCTTGTCCAGCTCGGACACCACGTCGAACGATGGCATGGGTTTCCTCCAGATAGACGGCGCGACCCACATCACGTAAGGGATGCGCCTGGCTTGACGGGTGAAAATGGGCGCCCATTATAACGATCAGGATTCCCTTTTTTGCGGGAATGCTTGGCAGCGACACGTTCAGCGCTAACCGTCAGCGTAAAAACCTGCTGAAATAGGCGCTGATATCACCGAGCCATCAAACTCCCCTCTTCTGTCTTTCTTGCGAGCCTGCCATGCCCAACCCTCACCTCAGCATCCTGGTGGTGGATGACGCCAAGTTCTCCAGTGCGATGATCGGTCGGGCGCTGACCCAGGCCGGCTATCAGGACGTCCGCTTCGCCAACAGTGCGGGCGAAGCCCTGCGCCTGCTGGAAGAGCGACCGGCGAACGTGCTGCTGGCGGACTGGCTGATGCCGGAGATCGACGGCCTGGAGCTCACCGCCCGAGTTCGCCAGCTCGACGAGATGATCGATCACTACACCTACGTCATCCTGCTGACCGGCAAGGAAGGCGAGAACGTCCTGGGCGAGGCCTTCGACCGCGGCGTGGACGACTTCATCAGCAAGTCCTCGATGAACGAGCAACTGGTGCCCCGCGTCTACGCCGCCGACCGCCTGTGCAACACCCTGCAGCGCCTGCTCCACGAAAACCGGTTGATGACCCAGAACATCGCCAGTCTGGAGCAGCGCAACCTGGTGGACTCCCTCACCGGCCTCGGCAACCCGCGCTACCTGCGCCAGAAACTGGCCGACAGCCTGCGCCAGGTGGAGTCCCGTGGCGGCGCCCTGTGCTACCTGCTGATCGGCCTGCAGGATGCGCCGCAACTGCGCAACCAGCACGGCGTGGCGTTCTACAACGAACTGCTGCAGGGCGTTTCCCGCCGGCTGCAGCAACTGGTGCGCCCGCTGGACGTACTGACCCGCCTGGACGACAACCATTTTGGCCTGATCACCCTGCTGGGCGACCTGCATGAGTGCTCCCCCAGCAGCTTCAAGCGCCTGCATGAAAGCCTGAACCTCAAGGCCTTCAAGACCAGCGAAGGCTTCATCACCCTCAAGGCCGGCATCAGCCTGGTGGGCCTGGATGCCAAGGCCCTGCCGGTGGAGGTTGAGGCCCTGCTCGAGCGGGCCGAGCGTCTTCTGCCGGACTCCTACGCCAGCGGCCGGGTCAGCGCGATACGCCTGCCCAGCGCATGACCTGGCACATCCTCGGTAGCGGCAGCCTCGGCACGCTATGGGCCTGCCGCCTCGCCCGGGCGCATCTGGACGTGCGCCTGCTGCTGCGTGACGAAGCACGTCTGGCCGCCTACCACCAGGCGGGCGGGCTGACCCTGGTGACCCAGGGCCAGGCCCGGGCCTACGCCCTGCCAGCCGAACTCGCCAGTGCCCCCGACCCGATCCAGCGCCTGCTCGTCGCCTGCAAGGCCTATGACGCCGAAGCCGCCGTGGCCAGCGTCTGCGCACGGCTGGCCCCCGGTGCCGAGGTGGTGCTGCTGCAGAACGGCCTCGGCAGCCAGCAAGCCGTGGCGGATAGCCTGCCCCAGGCCCGCTGCATCCTCGCCTCCAGCACCGAAGGTGCCTTCCGCGAAGCGGACTTCCGCGTGGTGTTCGCCGGGCAGGGCTTCACCTGGCTGGGCGACCCACTCGCCTCCGCCCCGCCGGCCTGGCTGGGTGAACTGGAGGCAGCCGGCATCCCCCACGGGTGGACCGCCGACATCGAAACCCGACTCTGGCGCAAGCTAGCGCTCAACTGCGCGATCAACCCGTTGACGGTGCTGCACCATTGCCGCAACGGCGAACTGTCCGCCGAGCCGGATGCGGTCAACGGCCTGTGCGACGAACTCGCCCACCTGCTCCAGGCCTGCGGCCAGGCCGAAGCCGCACACGACCTGCACCGCGAGGTGTGGCGGGTGATCGACGCCACCGCCGCCAACTACTCCTCCATGTACCAGGACGTGGCACGCGGCCAACGCACCGAGATTCGCTACCTGATCGGTCACGCCAGCGCCGAGGCACGGCGCCTGGGCGTGTCGCTGCCACGCCTGGAACAGCTGCTGGACGCCCTGCGCCAGCACCTGGCCGCCCACGGATTGCCCCAGGACTGAGCCCCGCGCTAACCTGCCGCCTTCCCCGCGCCCTGCCTGGACCCTGCCCGTGAACAGCCTGCGCCAACGCCTCGAGAACCTGTCCGTCGGCCGCAAACTGCTGGCCGCCCTGCTGGTCCTGCTGGCCACCGTGCTGCTGATCGCCAACCTGGCCTTCATCAGCGCCGCCTACTGGATCTCACAGGAGAGCATGGCGCCCCAGGCCCTGCAGACCCTCGGTCGGCTCATCGCCACCCCGCAACTGGCCGGCGAGGCCCTGTCCTCGGCGAAGGCTGCCGAGCATTTGCTCATCCAACTGGAGGGCTACAGCCCCCTGCGCGCCGCGGCGATCTACGACAGCCGGGGCCAGCGCCTGGCCGAGCGGGTCAGCGGCAGCGACCTGAAGCTCCCGAAGCACGCCGACGCCCTGAAGCGCTGGCGCCTGCACGAGTTCCGCAGCACCCAGGTGGTGGAGTTGCCGCAACCAGCAGGCCCGCCGGGCCACCTGCTGCTGGTGGCTTCCAGCGAGCTACCGGGGGTCTTCTACACCGGCACCCTCAGCGCCAGCCTGGCGATCCTCGCCTGCAGCATCCTGATGTGGATGCTGGTGGCCCGGCAGATCCGCCGTCTGATCACCCGGCCGATCCACGAACTGGAAGAACTCTCGCGCCAGGTAACCCGGGAAGAGAACTACTCCCTGCGTGCCGAGCGCGGCCACCGCGACGAGATCGGCAGCCTGGCCGACGCCTTCAACACCATGCTCAGCCGCATGGAAGCCCGCGAACAGCAGCTCAAGCGCGCGCGGGACGAATCCCAGGCGGCCTTCAACCAGGCCCAGGCCCTGGCCGAGGAGACCCGTCACTCCAACCGCAAACTGGAGCTGGAAGTGCAGGTGCGCAGCAAGATCGAGAAGAAGCTGACGGGGTTCCAGAACTACCTCAACAGCATCATCGACTCCATGCCGTCGGCGCTGATCGCCCTCGACGAGCAGCTCTACGTTACCCAGTGGAACCAGGAAGCCACCGCCCTCTCCGGCACCCCGCTGGACGACGCGCTCAACCAGCCGGCGTTCCTCGCCTTCCCTTTGCTCAAGCCCTTCCTGCCGCAGATCAAGCGCACCGCCGAGCACCACCGGGTGGAGAAGGTCGAGCGGGTCAGTTGGCTGATGGGGGAAGAGGTGCACCACTACGCCCTGACCTTCTACCCGCTGATGGGCGGCACCGGGCGCGGCGTGGTGATCCGCATAGACGACATCACCCAGCGCCTGTCCATGGAAGAGCTAATGGTGCAGTCGGAGAAGATGCTCTCCGTTGGCGGCCTGGCGGCCGGCATGGCCCACGAGATCAACAACCCCCTCGGCGCCATCCTGCACAACGTGCAGAATATTCGCCGCCGCCTCTCCCCCGAGCTGGAAAAGAACCGCGAGCAGGCCGAGGCCGCCGGCATTCGCCTGGAGGCCGTCAACCAGTATCTGGCGGCACGCGAGGTACCCAAGCTGCTGGAAGGCATCCACCAGGCCGGCAGCCGCGCGGCCAAGATCGTCACCCACATGCTGGCGTTCAGCCGTCGCAGCAACCGCCAGATGGAACCCTGCCAGTTGCCCCAGTTGCTGGACCAGGCCGTGGAAATCGCCAGCAACGACTTCGACCTCACCGAGGGCTTCGACTTCAAGGGCATGCGCATCACCCGCGAGTTCGACCCGAAGCTGGGTCCGGTGCCCGGCACCGCCAACGAACTGGAACAGGTGCTGCTCAATCTGCTGAAAAACGCCGCCCAGGCCATTCACCAGCGCGAGGACGAGCAGGAAGGTCACATCGCCCTGCGCACCCGCCTGGCGCCGCCCTGGGCGGAGATCCAGGTGGAGGACAACGGCGTGGGCATCCCCGAGAACGTGCGCAAGCGCATCTTCGAACCCTTCTTCACCACCAAGGAGGTGGGCCAGGGCACCGGGCTCGGGCTTTCCGTCTCCTACTTCATCATCACCAACAACCACAAAGGCCAGATGGAAGTGCAGTCCAAGCCCGGACAGGGCACCTGTTTCACCCTGCGCCTGCCGTTGAATGCCAGCGCCCCAGGAGCCTGACATGGGAAACCGCCTTTCGAAGATCTACACCCGCACCGGCGACCAGGGGCAGACCGGCCTCTCCGGCAACCGCCGCGTCTCCAAGAACCATCCGCGCATCGAAGCCATCGGCGAGGTGGACAGCCTCAACAGCCAGATCGGACTGCTGCTGGCCGAGATGGCAGAGCGCCAGGCCGACTGGCCCGGACTGGCCGAAGTGGTCGAGGTGCTCGCGCCCTGCCAGCACCGCCTGTTCGACCTGGGTGGCGAACTCTCGATGCCGGAGTACCAATCGCTGCGCGCCAGCGAAGTGGAGCGGCTGGAAGTGGCCATCGACCACTGGAACGAGGAGCTGGGCCCTCTGGAGAACTTCATCCTGCCCGGCGGCTCGCGCCTGGTGGCACAGGCCCACGTCTGCCGCGCCGCCGCCCGCACCGCCGAACGCCGAGCCCAGGCCCTCAACGCCGAGGAGCCCTTGCGTGGGGAATTGCTCGCCTACCTCAACCGCCTCTCCGATCTGCTCTTCGTCGCCGCCCGCCTGATCGCACGGCGGCAGGGGATCGGCGAAGTGCTGTGGCAGGCGGCGGCAAAGGCCTGAAACCACTGTTCTGCAGCCAGGATAGGGCGATACATCCAGTAGCCCGGGCTTCAGCCCGGGAGGCCAGCCGAACCGCATGGCACGAAGCGGATCAAACCTCGCAGCCTCATCAACGCGGCAAGCGCGCTCTGGTGGATGCAAAGAGCGGCATCCAAGCTACCCACCTCGGCGTGTCCCGCCTGATTGCAGGATGGCGGCAGCAAACCAATGCCGGAGCAGGCGGTAACGCGCGACGCACTACAAGAGCCAGCAGCGTAGGGGGGACCACGCTTCACCGGTCCACCCATCGTGCTCATGCCCACTCCCGACGGTGGGCGTGAACAATGGCGCCCACCCTCCCCCTCTTCAGCCTTGGCCGGGCCAGAAGGCACGGATGCCCGCCACGCCCTGGGCGCCGGCTTTCCATGCCCGCTCACGGTCATCGGGACCGACGCCGCCGAGCAGGTACACCGGTTTGTTGAAGCGACGGATCATCGATTGCGCAGCCTCCCAGCCCAGAGGCTGTGCGTCCGGGTGGGTCTGGGTGGGCTCTACAGGCGACAGGGTGACGAAGTCCACCCCCATCCGGGTCGCCAGCTCCAGTTCCTCTTCGCTGTGGCAGGACGCAGCCAGCCAGCGCGCTTCGGGGAACGGGCGTCCCTTGGCAGCGTACTTGCGCAGTTGCTCGGCGGTCAGGTGCCAACCCGCCGCCGGGAAGTCACCGAGCCATTCCAGCGGCCCCTTGAGCATCAACTGGGCCTTGCGCGCGCAGAGCCCCTGGATGTCCACCGCCAGGTCGCGGTACTGCGGGTCGAACATGTTCGGCGCCCGCAGCTGGATGAGTTGCACACCCTCGGCGACGGCGCGCCGCACCCCTGCCAGCAGCTCCGCAGGCTCCAGGCCATCCGGGGTGATCAGGTAGCGGTCCGGCAGCCGTGCAGCAGTGATGATCGGCTGATTGGCGGCGGGAAAGGCGTAGTCGGGCAGGTCGCGGGACTCCACCCAGGCAAGGGGCTGGCCTTCGGCACCATGGGGTTCGCCGGAGAAGGCGGTGACCTCCCAGACATCCAGCAGCACCTGCTTGTCCGGGTAGTCATGGTGAATCTGGATCAGCGGGCGGGCGGCTTCGACACGGATGCCCAGCTCTTCCTCCAGCTCCCGTGCCAGGGCCGACTCAACGGCCTCCCCGTCTTCGACCTTGCCACCGGGGAACTCCCACAGGCCGCCCTGGTGCTTCTCCTCCGGGCGCTTGGCAATCAGCACCCGGCCATCGGCGCCACGGATCACCGCCGCCGCTACGTGTACTCGCTTCATTCACTGCTCTCCGCTTCCTCCAGGGCCGCCTGGTACCAACGCTGGAAGGCAGGCCACTGGTAGAGGGTTTCGACATAGGCGGCGGCCTCGTCCGGCAGCACCACCACATAACTGCGCAACCGGCTCGCCACCGGTGCGAAAAAGGCGTCCGCCAGGCTCGGCTGGCCGAACAGGTAGGGCCCGCCCTGACCGAAGCGGTGACGGCACTCCGCCCACAGCGCCACGACCCGCTGGATGTCCGCCTCCACCTCCGTCGGCACCGTTTCCAGGGCCTGGCGACGCGCCATATCCATCGGCATGTGGCTGCGCAGGGCCATGAAGCCGCTGTGCATCTCGGCGCATACCGAGCGTGCTAGGGCTCGCGCAGCCACATCGCGGGGCCAGAGGCCCGCCTCGGGGAAGCGCTCAGCGAGGTATTCGCCGATGGACAGGGAATCCCAGATGACGCCATCGGCCTCGGTCAGCAGGACCGGCACCTTGCCCGTGGGGGAGCGGGTCAGCAGGCGCTGGCGGCTGTCAGGCTGGTAGAGAGGGATGAGGATCTCGTCATAAGCGACGCCGGTCAGCTCGATGGCGAGCCAGGCACGAAGGGACCACGACGAATAGTTCTTGTTGCCGATCACCAGGTTCAGGGGCATGACGTTCTCCTCAGGGACTGTTCCAGGGGCCGAACATGCACCCTAGAGAGGCCGCCGAGGCCTGGCAACTCCCATCGTTCATGGGGCATGAGCGATGGGAGTGCCGGGCTGTCAGGTACGGTATTCGGCGTTGATTTTCACGTACTCGTGGGACAGGTCGGTGGTCCAGATCGTCTCGTTGCAGTTGCCACGGCCCAGCTCGATGCGGATACCGATCTCCTCGCGGGCCATCACCTCGGCGCCCTGGGCTTCGGTGTAGGTCGACGCGCGACCGCCTTTGCTGGCGATGCAGACGTCACCGAGGAACACGTCGATCTTGCTCACATCCAGGTTCGGCACGCCGGCGCGGCCGACCGCAGCCAGGATGCGGCCCCAGTTGGGGTCGGAGGCGAACAGGGCAGTCTTGATCAGCGGGGAGTGGGCCACGGCGTAAGCCACATCCAGGCACTCCTGGTGGGTGCCACCGCCGTTGACCTGCACGGTGACGAACTTGGTGGCGCCTTCGCCGTCGCGGACGATGGCCTGGGCCACCTCCATGCACACCTCGAACACTGCCTGCTTCAGGGCGGCGAACAGTTCGCCGGACGCCTGGGTGATCTCCGGCAGTGCGGCGCGGCCGGTGGCGACCAGCATGCAGCAGTCGTTGGTGGAGGTGTCGCCGTCGATGGTGATGCGGTTGAAGGACTTGTTGGCGGCATCGCGCAGCAGGTCCTGCAGGACGCCCTGGGCGACCTTCGCGTCGGTGGCGATGTAGCCGAGCATGGTGGCCATGTTGGGCTTGATCATTCCGGCGCCCTTGCTGATGCCGGTGACGGTGACGGTGACGCCGTCGTACACGAACTGGCGGCTGGCGCCCTTGGGCAGGGTGTCGGTGGTCATGATGCCGGTGGCAGCCGCCGCCCAGTTGTTCTCGGAGAGGTCAGCCAGGGCATCGCCCAGCACCGCTTCGATCTTCTCGACCGGCAGCGGCTCACCGATCACGCCGGTGGAGAACGGCAGCACGGCGCTTTCATCCACGCCGGCCAGTTCGGCGAGGCGGGCGCAGGTACGCGCTGCAGCAGCCAGGCCGGGCTCACCGGTGCCGGCGTTGGCATTACCGGTGTTGGTGAGCATGTAGCGTACCGGGCCGAGAACGCGCTTGCGGGCCAGGATCACCGGCGCGGCGCAGAACGCATTGAGGGTGAATACACCAGCGACAGTGGAGCCTTCCGCGCATCGCATCACCACCACATCCTTTCGCCCGGGTCGCTTGATGCCGGCAGAGGCGATGCCGAGTTCGAAACCGGGAACCGGATGGAGGGTGGGCAGAGGGCCGAGACCAACAGCCATGGAAGCGCTCCTTGTCGTGATGTGGACAGTCGGCGAGGTGCCGCTGTTCAGGGGGTCAGTGTGAAAACGCCGCGAGCGGCTCAAGCCGGTCGCGGCGCTGTGGTCATGCCTGGCAGGTCAGCTGATCTGGCCGTGGCAGTGCTTGTACTTCTTGCCGGAACCGCAGGGGCAGGGCTCGTTGCGACCGATCTTGGGCTCGGCGCGAACCGGAGCCACGGCGGCGGCAGTGGCAACATCGCCCTCTTCCGCTGCCTCTTCGGGCTCATCCAGGCCCGGGGCTTCGGCGTGCTGGAACTGCATGCGCTTGGCCAACTCCTCGGCCTCGCGGCGCAGACGGGCTTCTTCCTCGGCCGGGTCTTCGCGGCGGACCTGAACGTGAGAGAGGACGCGGATGGTGTCGCGGCGGATGGAGTCCATCAGTTCCTGGAACAGGGCGAAGGACTCGCGCTTGTATTCCTGCTTCGGGTTCTTCTGCGCGTAGCCGCGCAGGTGGATACCGTGGCGCAGGTGATCCATGGTGGACAGGTGGTCCTTCCACAGGTCGTCCAGTACGCGCAGCAACATCTGCTTCTCGAAGGAGCGCAGGGCTTCGGCGCCGGCCAGCTCTTCCTTCTCGTTGTAGGCGGCCACCAGTTGCTCCAGGATCTTCTCGCGCAGCGTTTCCTCGAACAGCTTGTCATCTTCGTCGAGCCACTGCTGGATCGGAAGCTTGATGCCGAAGTCGCTGTACAGCGCCGCCTCAAGACCGGCGACATCCCACTGCTCCGGCAACGATTGCGGCGGAATGTGGGTGTCGATGGTGCGCCCCAGCACGTCCAGGCGGAACTCGGCGATGGTCTCACCGATGTCCTCGGCCGCCAGCAGGCTGTTGCGCATGTGGTAGATCACCTTGCGCTGCTCGTTGGCCACGTCATCGTATTCGAGCAACTGCTTGCGGATGTCGAAGTTGCGACCTTCGACCTTGCGCTGCGCCTTCTCGATGGCGTTGGTGACCATGCGGTGCTCGATGGCCTCGCCCTGTTGCATGCCCAGCGCCTTCATGAAGTTCTTCACCCGGTCGGAGGCGAAGATGCGCATCAGGTTGTCTTCCAGGGACAGGTAGAAACGGCTGGAACCCGGGTCCCCCTGGCGACCGGCGCGGCCACGCAACTGGTTGTCGATACGACGGGATTCGTGGCGCTCGGAGGCAATCACGTGGAGACCGCCGGCCTCGATCACTTGCTGGTGGCGCTTCTGCCACTCTGCCTTGATCTGCGCGATCTGCTCTTCGGTGGGATTTTCCAGGGCGGCGACTTCGACCTCCCAGTTACCCCCCAGGAGGATGTCGGTACCGCGACCGGCCATGTTGGTGGCGATGGTGACTGCACCGGGACGACCGGCCTGGGCGATGATCTCGGCTTCCTTCTCGTGGTACTTGGCGTTGAGCACCTTGTGCTCGATGCCAGCCTTGGTCAGCAGCTGGGAGACGTACTCGGAGCTGTCGATGGAGGCAGTACCCACCAGGATTGGCCGGCCGCTGGCCTGGCAATCCTTGATGTCAGTGATGATGGCGGCGTACTTCTCTTCCTGGGTCAGGTAGACCAGGTCGTTGAAATCCTTACGGGCAATCGGGCGGTGGGTGGGAATGACCACCACTTCGAGGCCGTAGATGCTGTGGAATTCGAACGCCTCGGTGTCGGCCGTACCGGTCATGCCGGCGAGCTTGTTGTAGAGGCGGAAGTAGTTCTGGAAGGTGGTGGAAGCCAGCGTCTGGCTCTCGGCCTGGATCTGCAGGTTTTCCTTCGCCTCGATGGCCTGGTGCAGGCCCTCGGACAGGCGGCGGCCGGGCATGGTGCGACCGGTATGCTCGTCGATCAGCAGGATCTGGCCGTCCTGGACGATGTACTCGACGTTGCGGTGGAACAGGGTGTGGGCGCGCAGGCCAGCATAGACATGGGTCAGCAGGCCCAGGTTGTGCGCGGAGTAGAGGCTCTCGCCCTCGGCCAGCAGGCCGGCCTGGGTGAGCAGCTCTTCGATGTACTGGTGGCCCTGCTCGTTGAGTTCGACCTGGCGGGTCTTCTCGTCGACGCTGTAGTGGCCTTCCTGGACGACGTTGCCTTCTTCGGGCTCGACGTGCTTCTTCAGGCGAGGGATCAGTGTGTTGATCTGCTGGTAGAGGCGGGAGCTGTCCTCGGCCTGGCCGGAGATGATCAGCGGGGTACGCGCTTCGTCGATGAGGATGGAGTCCACTTCGTCGATCACGGCGAAGTTCAGTTCGCGCTGAAACTTGTCTTCCAGGCTGAACGCCATGTTGTCGCGCAGGTAGTCGAAGCCGAATTCGTTGTTGGTGCCGTAGGTGATGTCGGCGGCATAGGCGGCGCGCTTCTCTTCCGGCGGCTGGAACGGCGTCACGATACCTACAGTGAGGCCGAGGAACTCATACAGCGGACGCATCCAGTTGGCATCGCGGCGGGCGAGGTAGTCGTTCACCGTCACCACATGCACGCCCTTGCTCGACATGGCGTTGAGGTAGACCGGCAGCGTACCCACCAGGGTCTTGCCTTCGCCGGTACGCATCTCGGCGATCCTGCCTTCGTGGAGGGTCATGCCGCCGATGAGCTGGACGTCAAAGTGGCGCATGCCCATCACACGCTTGCCCGCCTCACGAACGACGGCGAATGCTTCGGGAAGAATCTGGTCCAGGGTTTCGCCCTTGGCCACCCGGGCCTTGAACTCTTCGGTCTTGGCTCTGAGCTGTTCGTCGCTCAGCGCGACCATTTGCTCTTCCAGGGCGTTGATTGCCTGGACAGCTTTGGCCATGCGCTTCACTTCGCGCTCGTTCTTGCTTCCAAAGAGTTTCTTCAACAAAGGCGCAAACATATCGAAAGGATCTTCCACATATATGGATGGGGGGCGCTCCCGAAGTCGCCCTTGCAGCCTTCATGGCTGCATGCGAAGGGGGCATTCTACTCGGATTCGTTCTGGAGAAAAGCGGCGTTATTCCGCGTCGGTGGAACGCGCTATATAGAGAGCCGGATTGACGACTTCGCCGTCCCGGGTGACCTCGAAATGCACGTGGGCACCAGTGGATCGGCCACTGCTGCCGACCTTGGCGATGGCCTGTCCGCGCTGCACCAGGTCCCCTACATCGACGAGGTTACGCTGGTTGTGCGCGTAGAGGGTCCGGTAGCCATCGGCATGACTGATCTCGACCAGATTGCCGTAGCCGCTCTTGCGGCCGGACCAGGTCACCACACCGGCGCCGACCGCCAGCACATCGCTACCGGCCTTTGCGGCGAAGTCGACGCCCTTGTGGTAGCTGAGCCGACCGGTCAGCGGATCGCTGCGCACGCCAAACGGCGAGGACACGTAGCCCTGGCGAACCGGGCGCCCAGCCGGGCTGGTGGCGTCGTTGAGACGGCGCTCGCCCAGCAGTTGCTCCAGCACTTCCAACTGCTGTTCGCGGCTGTGCAGACGCTCACCGAGCTGGTCCAGAACCTGCATGAACGGAGGTGGCTGGTAGGCCGGCGCGTCGAGCGCATCCTCCGGCCCGCCCTGCCCGACACTCAGGGAAAAGTCGAACTCGCTGGCATCCAGTTCGGCCAGCTCGGCAACGCGCTCGCCCAAGGCATCGAGCCGGGTCAGGCGGGCCTGGAGTTCGGCGATATGGGCGGCGAAGGCATCCAGCTGCCGCTGGGCATCCTCGCGAGCCTGGGTCATCTCGCTGCGCTGGGCATCGAGCGCATCGGCCAGGCGAGGATCGGCGGATACTGCCTCGCTTGCGTTCATCCACGCGCCCAGAGCAACACCGGTGCCCAGCGCAAGCCCGAAGCTAAGCAGACCGCCCAATAGCAGCCAGCGAACGTCCAGGCTGAGCGACCGCGCCGCACCGCGGTCGCGGCTCAGAAAAATGATGTGCATGACTTCCCCATGTGATCCGGCGGGTCGCTGGTGCAGCCTTCTGCTACCATGCCCGCTCTGTATTCTTCAGGCGTCCTGCCATGTCTTTTCGTCCCTTGCCGGCCCGCTCCCCCGTCGCCTTGCTGAAGGAGGAGAAGCCCCTGAGGGCCCTGTTCGACCAGGCCCAGCGCATCGACCATCTGCAACGCGTTCTGGAAGGCCAATTACAACCTGCGGCCCGCGAACACTGCCGGGTGGCATCGTGGCGAGAGGGCTGCCTGCTGCTGATCATCAGTGACGGCCACTGGGCAACTCGCCTGCGTTATCAGCAGCGACGCCTGCAACGTCAGTTGCAGGCACTCGAAGAGTTCGCGAACTTAACGAAAATCATCTTCAAGGTGCAACCTTCGAGAAGCGCTGGGCGCAACCCCTCTCAGGGCGCTGCGTTATCCGCCTACGCGGCGGAAAGCCTGCAATCCACGGCCGAAGGCATCAGCGACCCGCGACTGCGTGCCGCACTCGAACGCCTGGCTTCCAGAGCTCGTCCGACGGACTGACCCCTTCATACCCAGGCGACAATAATCCGGAAAAAAAGAGGCCACCCATCGGGTGGCCTCGAAAGAAAGGAAAGGTATTGTTGCTTACACGGCCGCTACCGGGCGCATGTAGGAGATCGGTGCGGTGCTGGCATCCTCGAAGGTCACCACTTCCCAGGCATCCTTGTCGGCGATCAATGCGCGCAGCAGGCGATTGTTGAGCGCATGGCCCGACTTGTAGCCACGGAACTCGCCGATCAGGCTATTGCCGAGCAAATACAGGTCACCGATGGCGTCGAGGATCTTGTGCTTGACGAACTCGTCCTCATAACGGAGGCCGTCTTCGTTCAGCACGCTGTCCTCATCCACCACGATGGCGTTGTCGACGCTGCCACCGAGTGCCAGATTGTGGGACCGCAGGAACTCCAGATCACGCACGAAACCGAAGGTACGCGCGCGGCTGACTTCCTTGACGAAGGTGGTGCTGGAGAAGTCCACCGACGCTTTCTGGGTGCGACCGTTGACCACCGGGTGATCGAAGTCGATCTCGAAAGTGACCTTGAAGCCATCGAAGGGAACGAAGGTGGCGCGCTTGTCGCCATCCTGCACACTCACTTCACGCTTGATACGGATGAAGCGCTTGGGTGCGTCCTGCTCTTCCAAGCCAGCGGACTGGATCAGGAAGACGAACGGACCGGCACTGCCATCCATGATCGGCACTTCGGCGGCAGAAAGTTCGACGTAGGCGTTGTCGATACCCAGGCCGGCCATGGCCGAAAGCAGGTGTTCGACCGTGCCGACCTTGACGTCGCCATTGAAAAGATTGGTGGACATGGTCGTCTCGCCAACATTTTCGGCATAGGCGGCAATCTGGACCATCGGGTCCAGGTCGGTACGGCAGAACACGATGCCGGTGTCCACGGGAGCGGGCTTGAGGGTCAGGTAGACCTTTTCCCCGGAGTGCAGCCCGACACCCGTGGCACGGATGACGTTCTTGAGAGTGCGTTGTTTGATCATGGCTGTGGCCGCTTTCGCGCTAGTTGCGAACTGTTTTCAACAATGGCCGGGGATGATAGCAGAACCGGCCTTTGCTGAACACCAATCACAGACATAGCACTGATTGACTCCATCAATCGGCCTGACGGCGCAGGAACGCGGGGATGTCCAGGTAATCCAGGTCATCCTGCGGGTTCAGCTTCGCCGCGGCTGCGGTGTTGCCATGGGACTGGTTGCGCATCACCGTCGGACGGTCCAGGTCACGGTAGTTGACCGACGGTTGCTCGGCGCGCTGAGGCGCAGCCGGGGTGGCTACGGCTGCAGCGGCCTGGACGGTGTTGTCCACAACCTTGACCGGCTTCTCCAGGCGCGCGCCCAGACCGGTGGCAACCACGGTGACGTGCAGTTCGTCGCGCATGTCCGGATCGATCACGGTGCCCACCTTGACGGTGGCGTTCTCGGAAGCGAACTGCTCGATGATGCTGCCCACGTCGGAGTACTCACCCAGGGACAGATCCGGACCCGCAGTGATGTTGACCAGGATGCCGCGGGCGCCCTGCAGGTTGACGTCGTCCAGCAGCGGGTTTCGGATGGCCGCTTCGGTAGCCTCGCGAGCGCGATTCGGACCGCTGGCGCAGCCGGTGCCCATCATCGCCATGCCCATCTCGCTCATGACGGTCTTCACGTCAGCGAAGTCGACGTTGATCATGCCCGGGCGCTTGATGATGTCGGAGATGCCGCGCACAGCGCCGGCCAGCACGTCGTCCGCCTTGGAGAAGGCAGACAGCAGGCTCGCATCCTTGCCCAGGATGGTCAGCAGCTTCTCGTTGGGGATGGTGATCAGCGAGTCGACATTCTCGGCCAGCGCGCGGATGCCTTCGTCGGCGATCTGCATGCGCTTGCGACCTTCGAACGGGAACGGACGGGTGACCACGGCCACGGTCAGGATGCCCAGGTCCTTGGCCACCTCGGCGATGATCGGCGCCGCACCGGTACCGGTACCGCCACCCATGCCGGTGGTGATGAAGACCATGTCGGTGCCCTGCAGGACTTCGGCAATGCGGTCGCGGTCCTCCAACGCGGCCTGACGACCGACTTCCGGATTGGCACCCGCACCTAGGCCCTTGGTGACGCCCGGGCCGAGTTGCAGAACGGTGCGCGCACCGATGTTCTTCAGCGCCTGCGCATCGGTGTTGGCGCAGATGAACTCCACGCCTTCGATGTTGGTCTTGGCCATGTGGTTCACGGCGTTGCCACCGCCACCACCGACGCCGATAACCTTGATGACCGCTGTTTGCGGAACGTTATCTACGAGTTCGAACATTTTCCCCTCTCCTTCCTTTCTAGTTGTATCGCCTACTGCAAAACTCAGAAATTGCCCTGGATCCAGCGTTTGAAGCGTTCCAGGACAGGTGCCTTCGGTTCGTCGCTGAAGCTGTTCCCCACGGAGAGGGACAGGCCATCGGACTGCTTCTGCAGGCCGTACATCAGCAAGCCCACGCTCGTGGAGTAGATCGGGTTGCGCACCACGTCGCTCAGCCCCTTGACGCTATGCGGCACGCCCAGGCGCACCGGCATGTGGAAAATTTCTTCGGCCAGTTCGACCGCCCCTTCCATTTTCGCCGTACCGCCGGTCAACACGATGCCGGCGGGAATCAGGTCCTCGTAGCCGCTGCGACGCAGCTCGGCCTGGATCAGGGTGAACAGCTCGTCATAGCGCGGCTCGACCACCTCGGCCAGGGCCTGGCGAGACAGTTCACGCGGCGGCCGATCGCCCACACTTGGGACCTTGATGGTCTCGCCGGCACCGGCCAGCTTGGCCAATGCGCAGGCGTAACGGATCTTGATCTCTTCGGCGTATTGGGTCGGCGTGCGCAGGGCCATGGCGATGTCGTTGGTCACCTGGTCGCCGGCGATCGGGATCACCGCCGTGTGGCGGATCGCGCCCTCGGTGAAGATCGCGATGTCGGTGGTGCCGCCGCCGATGTCCACCAGACACACGCCCAGCTCCTTCTCATCGTCGGTCAGCACCGAATAAGCCGACGCAAGCTGCTCGAGGATGATGTCGTCCACTTCGAGGCCGCAGCGACGGACGCATTTCTCGATGTTCTGCGCCGCATTCACCGCACAGGTCACCACGTGCACCTTGGCTTCCAGACGCACGCCGGACATGCCCAGGGGCTCGCGCACACCTTCCTGGTTATCGATCACATAGTCCTGCGCCAAGGTGTGCAGCACCCGCTGGTCGGCAGGGATGGCCACGGCCTGGGCAGCGTCCAGCACGCGCTCGATGTCCGCCGGGCTGACTTCGCGATCACGGATCGCGACGATGCCGTGGGAGTTCAGGCTGCGGATATGGTTACCCGCCACGCCGACGAAGGCGGAGTGGATACGGCAGCCCGCCATCATCTGGGCTTCCTCGACCGCGCGCTGGATCGATTGCACGGTGGACTCGATGTTCACCACCACGCCTTTCTTCAGCCCGCGGGACGGATGGGTCCCGATGCCCACGATTTCCAGCTGCCCGTCGGCCGCGATCTCGCCCACCAGCGCCACCACCTTGGAGGTACCGATATCCAGGCCGACGATCATCTTGCCGCTCTGCACGCTTGCCATGTTCCTAACCTTCTCCTCAATTCGCGCGACTGGCCACAGCCGCTGCGGGGGCCTCGACCGGCGTGCGCCACGCTACCGCCAGCCCGTTGGGGTAACGCAGGTCGACACGCTCGATGTTGGCGATCCGATCTTTCAGCGTCTTGTCGTAGATCGAGATGAACCGACGCATCTTTTCCACAAGGTGATCCCTACCCAGCAGTATCTCCACGCCCTGCCCCGTCGACAGGAACCAGCTCCCACGTTCACGAAGCTCCAGCCGGGCGATGGAAAAACCCAGCGGGCGAAGCATCTGGCTGAGCATCTGGTATTGCTGCATCACCTGTTCCTGGGCCCGCTGTGGCCCCCACAGCTGAGGCAATTGTTCGTAATGGGCCAACTCACGCGGGGTGAACGCCTGGCCCTTGTTGTTCAGCAACGCCTCGTCACCCCAACGGGCGATGGGCAGTTGCTCGTCGAGCCGGATCATCACTTGATCCGGCCACACCCGACGTACTTCGGCGTGTGCGATCCAGGGCATCTGCTCCAGCTCGCGGCGCATGCCGGCGAGATCGATGCTGAAGAAGCTCGCCGCGATGTAAGGCGCGATCCGCTGCTGCACCGCCTGCTGGCTGATGTAACTGAGATCACCCTGCACGCTGACCTTGGCAATCGGCCGATCCGCATAAGGCAACAGCCGTTGTGCCCCCTCGTAGGCACCAACACCCAGCACTACCAGCATCACCGGCCAGGTCAGCCGGCGCAGGAAGCCGAAGCTCGGCTTGGGCAGCCGGACGCTCAGCGGTTCCTTCGCCACCAACCGGCTGGCACCCCGCGGCACGTCCTTGCGCTGAGGCGCACGGACGGGGCCGGGTTGCGGGTGACGGAGGGAGGCGCCACGCACGGTCTTAACCCCTTGCCTCGACGCTATCGGCGAGGACAGCCAGCACCAGTTGCTGGTAATCCAGGCCTACGGCGCGCGCCGCCATCGGCACCAGGCTGTGGTCGGTCATGCCAGGCACGGTGTTGACTTCCAGCAGCCAGAAACGCCCCTCGGCATCCTGCATCACATCGGCACGGGCCCATCCCTGAGTACCCACGGCCTCACAGGCACGGGCAGTCAGAACCTTGAGCTCGGCCTCCTTCTCGGCGTCCAGCCCACAGGGGATCTGGTAGCGGGTGTCACTGGCCAGGTACTTGGCCTCGTAGTCATAGAAGGTATGCGGGGTGCCCAGCCGGATGGGTGGCAGCACCTCGCCACGCAGCATGGCGACGGTGAACTCGGGGCCGTGGATCCATTGCTCCACCAGCACCTGAGGGTCATAACGGCTGGCGTCACGCCAGGCATTCACCAGCGCGTCGACGTCTTCCACCTTGGCCATGCCGATACTCGAACCTTCATGGGCCGGTTTGACGATCAACGGGAAGCCCAGTTCCCTCGCAGCGCGCTCACAATCCTCAGCACTTGCCAGCACGGCGTGACGCGGCGTGGGCAGGCCAAGGCTGTGCCAGACCTGCTTGGTGCGCAGCTTGTCCATCGCCAGTGCTGATGCCAATACACCACTGCCGGTATACGGAATACCCAGGCATTCCAGCAGGCCCTGCATACTGCCATCCTCGCCGCCCCGCCCATGTAGGACGATGAACGCACGATCGATGCGCTCGCTCGACAGGCGTTGCAGGAAGTCGTCGCCAACATCGATCCCGAAGGCGTCTACACCCGCCGACAGCAAGGCCTCCAGCACCATGGAGCCAGACTTCAGGGACACTTCGCGCTCTGCGCTGCGGCCCCCGTAGAGCACCGCTACACGGCCGAACGCGCTCGGCGGAACGGTGGATTTCAGATGGTCAGTCATGCGTCCTTCCTCGCGGCGCCCGCATCGCCGGCACCACTGAACAGCGGGCTCTGAATCAATTGGGGGGCCAGTGCACCGATATCGCCGGCCCCCTGGCAAAGCAGGATGTCGCCGGGCCGCAGCAGTGGCTTGACCAACGGCGCCAGATCGACACCGCGCTCGATGTAGATCGGGTCGAGCTGGCCGCGCTGACGAATGCTGTGGCACAGCTGACGGCTGTCGGCACCGGGAATCGGCTCTTCGCCCGCCGGATAGACCTCCATCAGAAGCAGCACGTTGGACTCGCCCAGCACCTGCACGAAGTCGTCGTAGAGGTCCCGGGTGCGGCTGTAGCGGTGCGGCTGGTAGACCATGACCAAGCGACGCTCCGGCCAACCACCACGGACGGCCTTGATCACCGCGGCGACCTCGCGAGGATGATGGCCGTAGTCATCGACCAGCATCACGCTGCCGCCCTCGACCTGCAGCTCACCGTAGACCTGGAAGCGGCGGCCGACGCCCTGAAAGCCCGAGAGGCCCTGGACGATGGCGGCATCGTCGATGCCTTCGTCGGTGGCGATGGCGATGGTGGCCAGCGCATTGAGCACGTTGTGGTTGCCGGGCATGTTCACGGACACCTCCAGCGGCTCGCGGTCACGGCGCAGCACGGTGAACCAGGTGCGCATGCCCTCCTGGCGCACGTTGATAGCGCGCAGGTCGGCATCTTCGGAGAAGCCGTAGGTCACGGTCGGGCGCGCGACCTGGGGCAGGATTTCGCGAACCACCGGATCGTCCACACACATCACCGCCAGTCCGTAGAACGGCAGGTTGTGCAGGAACTCGACGAAGGTCTTCTTCAGCTTGTTGAAGTCGCCGCCGTAGGTACTCATGTGGTCGGCGTCGATATTGGTCACCACGGCCACCATCGGCTGCAGGTGCAGGAAGCTGGCATCGCTCTCGTCGGCTTCGGCCACCAGGTAGCGGCTGGTACCCAACTGGGCGTTGGTGCCGGCGGCATTCAGGCGCCCACCGATGACGAATGTCGGGTCCAGGCCACCGGCGGCGAAGACGGAGGCGATCAGGCTGGTGGTGGTGGTCTTGCCGTGAGTGCCGGCAACGGCGATGCCGTGGCGATAGCGCATCAGCTCGGCGAGCATCTCGGCACGCGGCACCACCGGAATGCGGCGCTCCAAGGCGACGGCCACCTCGGGGTTGGCCTTGTTCACGGCACTGGACACCACCAGCACATCGGCGTTTTCGGCATTCTCGGCACGGTGGCCGATGAATATCTGGGCGCCGAAGCTCTCCAGGCGCGCGGTAACAGCCGAGGCCTTCAGGTCGGAGCCGGAAACCTGGTAGCCCAGGTTCAGCAGCACTTCGGCGATGCCACACATGCCCACGCCGCCAATGCCCACAAAATGGATACGGCGGATGCGGCGCATTTCCGGCTGAGGTACGGCCTTCTGGCTCTCAACCATGGGCCACCTCCAGGCAGATATCGACCACGGTGCGGGTAGCAGCGGGCTTGGCCAGACGGCGAGCAGTGTCGCCCATGGCCTTGAGTCGTTCGGGTTGCATCAGTACCTCGGTCAACCGCGCGGCCAGGGTCGCCGCGTCGGTGGCATGTTGCGGCAGAAGGAAGGCTGCGCCCTCCTTCGCCAGGTAATCGGCATTGCGCGACTGATGGTCGTCGATCGCATGGGGCAACGGCACCAGGAATGAGGGCAGCCCGGCAGCAGCCAACTCACTGACCGTCAGCGCACCAGAGCGGCACACCACCATGTCCGCCCAGGCGTAGGCCCGGGCCATGTCCTTGATGAAGGGGCCAACCTCGGCCTCCACCCCCGCCGCGCGATAACGCTCGGCGGTAACTTGATCGTGATTCTTACCGGCCTGGTGAAACACCTGCGGGCGAATATCCGCCGACACAAGGGCCAAGGCCTCCGGCAACAATTTGTTCAGCGGCTCGGCACCCAGGCTCCCGCCCAGCACCAGCAGACGTGGCTGACGGCCTTCCAGCGCATCACGCGGAGTCTCCAGAAACAGCTCTTCACGCACCGGGTTCCCAGTGGTGCGGCGTTTGCTGCTGGCCGCGAAGGTATTGGGGAACGCCTCGCAGATACGCTTCGCAAAAGGCGCCAGGCTGCGGTTGGCCGTACCCGCCACTGCGTTCTGCTCGTGGATCACCAGAGGTACACCCGCGAGGCGCGCCGCCAGGCCGCCGGGGCCCGTCACGTAGCCGCCCATGCCCAGCACGCACACCGGTTTGAGCTCACGCACCACACGGCGAGCCTGGAATAGCGAGCGCAACAGCTCGAAAGGCGCCTTGAGCAGAGACTTAAGTCCTTTGCCGCGGAGGCCGCTTATATGAATCAGGTGGAGCGGCAAGCCGGCCTGGGGAACCAGTTCGTTCTCGATGCCACGGGGCGTACCCAGCCAGTGCACGCTGTAACCACGCGCCTGGAATTCGCGGGCACAGGCCAGCGCCGGAAAGACGTGTCCGCCGGTGCCGCCGGCCATGATGAGCACATTGCCGGTCATGTGCGCACCTCCTCTTCTGCGAAGTCGCTCTCGTCGAACTCCACGTCTTCATTACCCAGGTAGGTCCTGCGCTCCCACTCGATCCGGAGCAGCAGGCCCATACAGACGCAGCAGATCACCAGAGAGCTACCGCCATAGCTGAGGAACGGCAGCGTGAGGCCCTTGGTGGGCAGCAGGCCGACGTTCACGCCGATGTTGATGAGCACCTGGCCAATCCATTGGAACGCCAGGCCGTAAGCCACATAGGCCGAAAAATACTGCCGGGCCTTCTCCGCCCAGAGTCCGATATAGAGGGCCCGCACACTGACGAACACGAACAGAGCGACCGTAGCCAGTGCCCCGACCATGCCCAGTTCCTCGGCCAGTACGGCGAACACGAAGTCGGTATGGGCTTCCGGCAGGTAGAACTGCTTCTGAATGCTGTTGCCCAGGCCAACGCCGAACCATTCACCACGACCGAAGGCGATCAATGCCTGGCTCAATTGGTAACCGGCACCGTACTGGTCGGCCCAGGGGTCGATGAAGTTGGTCAGGCGCTGCATCCGATAGCTCTGGCTGGTCATCACCAGCACGCCGGCTCCCAGTACGGCAACGACAAGTGGGATGAAGCGCACCAGGTTGATGCCGCCGAGGAACAGCATGGCAATGCAGGAGCCGACCAACACCACAGTAGCCCCGAAGTCCGGCTCGGCCAGCAGCAGCACGGCCATGGGACCGAGCACCAGCATGGGCTTGATGAAGCCGGTGAGTTTGGAGCGCACCTCGTCCTGCCGGCGCACCAGGTAGCCGGCGATGAACATAACGGTGAACAGCTTGGCCAGTTCAGACGGCTGCAGGTTGAACAGACCAAAGCCGATCCAACGCTTGGCCCCGTTCACCTCGCGACCGATACCTGGCAACAGCACCATGATCAGCAGCACGAAGGCCAGCAGCATCAGCCGAGCACCGTGGCGCTGCCAGAACGCCATGGGTACCTGCAAGGTGACGAGGCAGGCCGCGCCACCGATGGTCAGGTAAATGAGATGACGAATGCTGTGATAGAGCGGGTTGCCGGACAGCGCCGAGGCCACTTCCGAAGATGCAGAGGTGACCATCACCAACCCAAGGCCGAGCAGCGCCAGACAACCCGCCAGGAGCGGGAAGTCCAGATCGATGCCGCGGTTATTGCGCAGCGGCGACTGCTGGGCGAACAGGTGGGCGAGCATCAGGACAACCCCTCCGCAGCCTGGGCGAACAGGCGCCCGCGTTCCTCGAAGTTCTTGAACATGTCGAGGCTGGCGCAGGCGGGCGACAGCAGCACTGCATCCCCCTCATGGGCCAGCTCGGCGCAACGCTGTACGGCCTCATCAAGGGTCTGAACGCGAACCAACGGCACCGCATTGCCCAGGGCGGCGGCGATCAGCTCGGCATCGCGCCCCAGCAGGACCACGGCTCGGCAGTAGCGTGCAACCGGTGCGGTGAGGCCGGAGAAGTCGGCCCCCTTGCCATCCCCGCCGGCGATCAGCACGAGCTTGCCGTCGATGTCGGCCCCCAGGCCGTCGATGGCAGCCAGGGCCGCACCGACGTTGGTGGCCTTGGAGTCGTCGTAATACGCCACGCCGCGCAGTTCGCGAACCCACTGGCAACGGTGAGCGAGGCCGGTGAACTCCCGCAGCGCAACCAGCATCGGCTCGAACGGCAGGCCGACGGCATGGCCCAGCGCCAGGGCTGCCAGGGCGTTGGCCTGGTTATGGGCGCCACGGACCTTGAGCTCACGCACCGGCATGAGCTTCTCGAACTGGTAGGCCAGGTACTTCTCGCCATCTTCCTCGATGAGGCCGAAGGCTTTGAAATCCGGCTTGTTCAGGCCAAAGCTCCAGCACGGCAGCTGGTCGGCCACCAGCGGACGGGACAATGCGTCGCCACGGTTCACCACCACCTGGCGGGCACCGCGGAAGATGCGGTGCTTGGCGAGATGATAGGCCTGCATGTCGGCGTAGCGGTCCATGTGGTCTTCGCTGACGTTGAGCACCGTGGCCACTTCGGCATTCAACCGCTCGGTGGTCTCCAACTGGAAGCTGGACAGCTCCATCACGTAGAGCTCGATGTCGTCGGCCAGCAGGTCCAGCGCCGGCGTACCGAGGTTTCCTCCCACCGCAACCCGCTTGCCGGCCGCGCGCGCCATGTCCCCAACCAGGGTAGTGACGGTGCTCTTGGCGTTGGAGCCGGTGATCGCAACGATAGGTGCCTTGGCATGGCGGGCGAACAGCTCGATGTCACCCGACAGCTTCACACCACGCTTGGCGGCTTCCTGCAGCGCCGGGGTGGCAAGGGCCAACCCGGGGCTCACGTAAAGCACCTGGGCGCGGCAGAGGAACTCCACGTCCAGCTCGCCGCACCGTACTTCGACCTGCGGGAACTGGAGGCGCAGCTTCGCCAGCTCCGGCGGGTTCTCGCGGGTGTCGGCGACCGCGAACGGCACGCCCTGGCGCGCCAGGAAGCGCACCAGGGACATGCCGCTCTTGCCGAGGCCGACAACGATGCGGAAGTGGTCGGAAGCGATCAGGCTCATGCTGTCCTCAACGCAGTTTCAGGGTGGCCAGGCCGATCAGCACGAGGATCACGGTGATGATCCAGAAGCGCACGATCACGCGGGGCTCGGGCCAGCCCTTGAGTTCGAAATGGTGATGAATGGGCGCCATGCGGAACACGCGGCGGCCGGTGAGCTTGAACGAGGCCACCTGGATCATCACGGACAGGGTCTCCATGACGAACACGCCGCCCATGATGAACAGCACGACTTCCTGGCGCACGATCACAGCGATGGTGCCCAGAGCGGCACCAAGCGCCAGGGCGCCGACGTCGCCCATGAAAACCTGTGCCGGGTAAGTGTTGAACCAGAGGAAGCCCAGGCCGGCGCCCACCAGGGCGGCGCAGAACACGATCAGCTCGCCCGCGCCCGGTACATAGGGAATCAGCAGGTACTCGGCAAATTTGATGTTGCCGGAGAGGTAGCAGAAGATCCCCAGCGCACCGCCGACCATCACGGTCGGCATGATCGCCAGGCCATCCAGGCCGTCGGTGAGGTTCACCGCGTTGCTGGAGCCCACGATCACGAAGTAGGTCAGGACAATGAAGCCGACGCCCAACGGGATGCCGACGTCCTTCACCAGCGGCAGGATCAGGGTCGTCTCGGCCGGCGTGGTGGCGGTCATGTAGAGGAAGACGGCCGCTGCGATGCCGAACACCGACTGCCAGAAATACTTCCAGCGACTCGGCAGGCCACGGGAGTTCTTCTCGATCACCTTGCGGTAGTCATCCACCCAGCCAATGGCACCGAACAGCAGGGTGACAGCGAGCACCACCCAAACGTAACGATTCGACAGGTCGGCCCACAGCAGCGTGCTGATGCCGATGGCCGTGAGGATCAGCGCACCGCCCATGGTGGGCGTGCCGGATTTGGACAGGTGCGATTGCGGGCCGTCATTACGCACGGACTGGCCGATCTGGCGGATCTGCAAGGTGCGGATCATCCAGGGACCGAGCCAGAGCGACAGCGACAGGGCCGTCAGGACGCCGAGAATCCCGCGCAGGGTCAGGTACTGGAATACGCCGAACCCTTTGTAGAACTGTTGCAGGTACTCAGCGAGCAGCAGCAGCATGATTAGTGAGCCTCCCCCGTCCCGCAGAGGGCCGCGACGACCTTGTCCATCGCCGCGCTACGGGAACCTTTGATCAGAATGGTGGTGTTTGCGTCCTGCTCACCGGACAACGCTTCGACCAGACTGGTCTGGTCGATGAAATGACGGCCGCCTGGGCCAAACGCCTCGACGGCGTGACGCATCAGAGGACCCACGGCATACAGCGAACTGACCTTGCCCCGCGCGTAGAGTCCCACGTCGCGATGACCCTGTTCGGCCCATTCGCCCAGTTCACCCATGTCCCCCAGCACCAGAACGGTGCGACCGGAAAAGCCGGTGAGTATGTCAACAGCGGCCATCATCGACGCGGGGTTGGCGTTATAGCTGTCGTCGATCACCCGCATGCCACTCGTCGCCAACAGTGCAACGGTGCGGCCTTTGACCGGCTGCAGACTCTGCAGCCCCAGGCGGATGTCGACCAGAGGCACACCCAGGGCGTGGGCTGCAGCAGCGGCAGCGAGGGCATTGGCCACGTTGTGCAGACCCAGCAGGTTGAGCTGGATGTCCGCCTCGCCAGTCACGCCCGTCAGGCGGAAGCCCATGCAGCCACGGGCGTCACGCACGATGGAATCGGCCCGTACGTCAGCGCGGACATCGTTCAGGGCAAAACTCAGGACCGGGCGACCAGAGGCACGCTGGCGCCAGGTCTCGAAAGCCTTGTCGTCAAGATTGAGCACGGCGGTGCCATCACTCGCCAGACCTTCGAGGATTTCCCCCTTGGCCAGGATGATCTTCTCCGGCCCGCCGAACTCGCCAACGTGGGCGTTGCCGGCATTGTTGATGATCGCTACGTGCGGACGGGTGAGACCGACGGTGTAGGCGATCTCGCCCACACGGGAAGCGCCCAGCTCGATGACGCCGCTGCGGTGCTCGGGAGCGAGCTCCAGCAGTGTCAGTGGTGCACCGAGGTCATTGTTCAGATTGCCCCGGGTGGCCAGCACCGGCCCCTGGGTACGCAGGATGCTGGCGAGCATCTCCTTGACGGTGGTCTTGCCGCTGGAACCGGTCACCGCTGCAACACGGCCAATGAAGGCATCGCGATTGAGCGCGCCCAGTCGCCCGAGGGCCTCGCGGGTATCGGCCACCACCAACTGCGGCAGGTGAACGCCTTCGACTGCACGCTCCACCAAAGCAGCAACAGCGCCCTTGGCGGCTACGTCAGCCAGATAGTCATGACCATCGAACTTCGGCCCGGTCAGGGCGATGAACAACTGGCCGGACTCGATGCGCCGGCTATCGGTGGAGACCGAGGTGAACGTGGCGTCTTCGCCGACGAGCCGCCCCGCCAAGGGGGACTGCAGGCTGCTGAGGCGTAAGGCTTCGATCATGGGCGCTCCCAGGTGGACAAGGCGCTTTCTGCTTCAACTAGATCGGAGAAGGGCAGGCGCTCGCCCTGGATCTCCTGGTAATCCTCATGCCCCTTGCCTGCCAGCAAGACGACATCGTCGACGCCGGCCGAGGCGATGAGTTGCGCAATAGCGGTGCCCCGACCGTGCACGAACTCGACGGTGGACTGCTCGGCAAAGCCCGGGCGGATGTCATCGAAGATGCGGGCCGGGTCCTCGGTGCGCGGATTGTCGTCGGTGACCAGCACGGCATCAGCCAGACGCTCGGCTACGGCAGCCATCAGCGGACGCTTGCCACGATCACGGTCACCGCCACAGCCGAACAGGCAGAGCAGCCGCCCACGCGCGTGGGGACGCAGGGCTTCGAGCACCTTTTCAAGGGCATCAGGGGTGTGGGCGTAGTCGACTACCACCAGTGGTTTCTCACCGCCGCCCAGGCGTTGCATACGACCTTCCGGCCCTTGCAGTTCGGGCAGTACGGCCAGCACATCGCCCAGCGGATAGCCCATGCCCAACAGCGCACCGACCACGGCCAGCAAGTTGCTCAGGTTGAAGCGCCCCAGCAGCGGACTGCGCAGCAGGCCTTCTCCCTGAGGCGTGACGATCTGGGCGCGGACACCATCGTCATCGAACGAGGCTTCGCGGCAATAAAGGAAAGCTTCCGGGTCGATCTGGCTGTAGCCGATAAGGCGAGCGTCATGCTCGCGACTGGCCAGTTCACGGCCAAATGCGTCGTCCAGATTGATCACGCGGCAGCGCAAGTCCGGCCACTCGAAAAGGCGGGCCTTGGCAGCGCCGTAGGCTTCCATGGAACCGTGGTAGTCCAGATGATCGCGGGACAGGTTGGTGAATACCGCCACGTCGAACGCAAGCGCAGCCACCCTCCCCTGTTCCAGGCCATGGGACGAAACCTCCATCGCCACCGCACGGGCACCTGCCTGCTTGAGGCGGGCCAGGGTGGCCTGGACAGCGAGGGGGTCAGGCGTGGTGTGGCGGCCGCTCTCCAGCTCGCCATGGAACCCGGTGCCCAGGGTGCCAACAATGCCGCAGCGCTCGCCCAGTCGGTCCAGCGCCTGGGCCACCAACTGGCTGACGCTTGTTTTACCGTTGGTGCCGGTCACGCCGACCAAATCCAGCGCACGGCTGGGTTCGCCATAGAAACGCCCGGCAATGGCCGAAAGCTGGCCAGCAAGCCCCTTGATGGGGATCAGCTCGGCCTGGGTGGGCGCCGGCAGGCTGGGCGCAGACTCGCTTTCATAAGCCACGGCGGCCGCGCCCCGTGCGAGTGCGTCAGCGATGTGCAGACGGCCGTCGTGCTGACCGCCGGGAACAGCCAGGAACAGGTCGCCGGGCAGCACCTTACGACTGTCCAGGGTAAGTTCGCGGATCAGCGCAGCACCCTGCGCCTGAAGTAGCAGTTGGTTCAGTGGCATGGGCATCAGGTGCGCCCTCCTTTGCCGTTGGCCGCATTAGCGGTCTGTTGTTCCTCGGTGGGCAGGTTGTCCGGGGCGATGTTCATCAGTCGCAGCGCGCCGGCCATGACCCTACCGAATACGGGTGCCGATACCAGGCCGCCGAAGTAGCCGGCCTTGGTGGGCTCGTCGATCACAACCACCATCGCCAGGCGCGGGTTGGTGGACGGCCCGAAGCCCGCGAAAAGCGAGCGGTAGGCGTTCTGGGTGTAGCCTTTGGTGCCCACGCTGGCCTTGCGCGCGGTGCCGCTCTTGCCGGAGACGTGGTAGCCCGGGACCTGGGCGCGGAACACACCGCGCGGCGCCTCTACCACTTGCTGGAGCATGCCTTGCAAGGTCTTGGCGACATCGGGCGGGATGGCCTGGGAACCGGATGGCAGTCTGTCGACACGGGTCATGGACAGCGGAACAGCCAAGCCGTTGTTGGCCAGAGTGGCGTAGGCATGGACCATCTGCACCGCTGTGACCGACAGGCCGTAGCCATAAGACAGGGTCGCGGTTTCAGCCTTGCGCCACTCGCGGTGGTTGGGCAGGTTGCCGACGCGCTCGCCGGGAAAGCCGAGGCCGGTGTCCTGGCCAAGCCCGAGCCGGCGCATGGTGTCGTAGATGCTCTCGCCACCGATGTCGAAGGCGATCTTGCTCATTCCGACGTTGCTGGAATTGATGAGGATGCCGGTCAAATCGAGAATCGGACCTTCACTCCTGGACACGTCCTTGATGGTGTAGCGACCGATCTGTAGAGAGCCGGGATAAACCTCAACCTTGTCTTCCGGCTTCCAGCGGCCGGACTGCAAGGCAGCAGCCATGGAGATCGGCTTGACGGTGGAGCCCGGCTCGAACACGTCGATCATGGCGCGGTTGCGCATCGCCGCCGGCAGCAGGTTGCGGCGGTTGTTTGGGTTGTAGGTGGGCTGGTTGGCCATGGCCAGCACTTCACCGGTTTTCACGTCGACAATGACCAGGCTGCCCGCCTTGGCACCGTTCTCCACCAACGCATTGCGCAGTTCGCGGTGGGCGAGGTACTGCAGGCGCAGATCGATGGACAACGCGAGGGTCTTGCCGGGCTTGGCATTGCGGGTGACCTGGACGTCCTTGATCAGCCTGCCGCGGCGGTCCTTCAGAACCTGGCGCTTGCCGGGAACACCCGCCAGCCACTGATCGAAGGACAGTTCGACACCCTCACGGCCGCGATCATCCACGTCGGTGAAGCCGACCACATGGGCAGTGACTTCGCCAGCGGGGTAGAAACGACGAAACTCCTCAATGGCATAAACGCCCGGGAGTTTGCGATCAAGGATCATCTGCCCCTGCTCTGGCGTAAGGCCACGGGCCAGATACAGGAATTCGCGGTTGGCATTCTGCTCGATGCGCTCGGCGAAGATGCGTGGGTCCTGCCCCAACGCGCCAGCGATCGCCTGCCACTGGTCGCGAAATGCCATGAGGTCCTTGGGATTGGTCCACAGGGTAGTCACCGGGGTACTGACGGCCAGCGGCTCGCCATTGCGATCAGTAATCAGGCCGCGGTGAGCCGGAATCGGGATGTGGCGGACACTTCGCGCGTCGCCCTGCTCCTTGAGGAAGTCGTGGTCGATGACGTGCAGGTCGACTATGCGCCAAGCAATCGCGGCGACCATCACGCCAAGCAGGCCGAGGACGATCCGGAAGCGCCACGGATAGAGCGCGCCCTCCAGGTTCATCATGGGGCCACCATGCGGATTTCCGCAGGCTCGGGGATGCGCATCTTGAGCTGTTCGGTCGCCAGGGACTCGATGCGGTTATGGGCCGTCCAGGTGCTTTGCTCAAGAATCAGCCGTCCCCACTCAGCCTGGGCCTTGTCACGGACACTGAGCTCGGCATACAGCTTGTTGAGCAACTGCCGGTTCCAGTAAGCGCTGTAGGACACCGAGATAGCGGACACCAGCACGCCAACGAACAACAGCAACATGATGAAGCTGCCGCGCGGCAGGGGCTTGGAGAAAAGGCGGCTCATCGCAGCTTCTCCGCCACACGCATCACCGCGCTACGGGAGCGGGGGTTGGCCTTGAGTTCCGCCTCGGAGGCGTACTGGGGCTTGCCGAGCAGTCGCAGGCGCGGTTCGAACGCGGCCTGGCGCACGGGCAAATCGCGGGGCAGGTTGTCCGCCTCGCCCTTGACCTGGCGGCGCATGAATTGTTTAACGATGCGGTCTTCCAGCGAGTGGAAGCTGATCACAACCAAGCGACCGCCGATGGCGAGGCTGTCCAGCGCAGCCTGCAGGCCGCGCTCGAGGTCACCCAACTCGTTGTTGATGTGGATTCGGATGCCCTGGAAGGCACGGGTCGCAGGGTTTTTGCCCTTCTCCCAGGCCGGGTTGGCAGCGGCGATCACGGCCGCCAGGTCGGCGGTGCGCTCGAAGGGGCGCTCGGCACGACGCTGCACAATGGCACGAGCCATGCGGCGAGCGAAGCGCTCCTCGCCGTATTCCTTGAGCACATGGCTGATCTCATCTTCGCTCGCTGTGGCAATCCACTGCGCTGCACTCTGGCCACGCTCAGGGTCCATGCGCATGTCCAGCGGGCCATCGTTGAGGAAACTGAAGCCACGCTCAGCGTCATCCAGCTGCGGAGACGAGACTCCAAGGTCCAGCAGGACGCCGTCGATCCGACCAGCCAATCCACGCTCGGCAAGCTCTTCGCCAAGTTCGGCAAAGCTGCGCTGCACAATGACAAAGCGGCCGTCTTCGGCCGCCAGCGCTTGCCCCGTGGAGATGGCTTGGGGGTCCTTGTCAAAACCGAGAAGCCGCCCCTCGCTGCCAAGATGCCGAAGAATGAGCCGACTGTGCCCACCTCGCCCGAAGGTGCCATCGAGGTAGCAGCCGTCCACACGCACGGCGAGACTTTCAACGGCCTCGTCGAGCAGGACAGTGATGTGGCGGAAGCTGCTTTCAATGCTCACAGGATAAGATCACGCAGTTCGTCCGGCAGGCCGCCGGGTTGTTTGATTGCCTGGAGATCAGCGTCGGAAACGGTATTCCAGGCGTCTTCATCCCAGATCTGAAATTTGTTCAGTTGCCCCACCAACATCGCCTTCTTGTCCAGCCCGGCGTACTCACGCAGACGGGGCGGGACCAGGAAACGACCATTGCCATCCAGCTCGAGATCAACGGCGTTGCCAATCAGCAGGCGCTGCAGTCGACGCGTTTCCTCTCGCAGGGACGGCAACTCGCGGAGCTTGGCTTCAATGATTTCCCACTCAGGAAGGGGGTAGAGGGTCAGACAACGGTCAACCGCATCGATGGTAACGATGAGCTGCCCAGCACAACGCGAAAGAAGCTCGTCGCGATACCGACTTGGCATCGCGATGCGCCCTTTGGCATCGAGACTGATGGCATTTGCTCCGCGAAACACGGCTGCGCTTCCCCTGAATCAGGCTATCCGTACCAATTAATCCCACTTCTACCCACTTTCCACCACTCCGCACACTATAGAAATGGCCCCGCCCCACCGTCAAGGCGCGCCAGAACGGAAAATTCCTTACGGGACGGTGATTTAGAGAACTTTTTGGCGAAACGGAGGGAGTTTTTCTGCGTATTTCAGAATGAAAAATCAGCGGCAACAAAGACGCCGAGATGCAAACTTAAAGTAATGTCTTAAGAGTTAGGGCTTCTGAAATTTCAGACAGGAGGCAGGGAGGGGTATTTCTGAGGGGAAAGTGGGGAAAAGTGGAGAGTCGATCTGTAAGCCGGGTTCTGTCGTGGACAGTCATTCATCTACGGCTGCCATCACTGACAGCCTTTAGCAACCTACCCGAATCCGACGCGGGCCACGCCAAGGATTCCTATTTGGTCTTGCTCCGAGTGGGGTTTACCTAGCCACGAGCTGTTACCAGTCGTGCGGTGCGCTCTTACCACACCTTTTCACCCTTACCGGCGCTTGCGCGCTTAGGCGGTTATTTTCTGCGGCACTTTCCGTAGGCTCTCGCCTCCCAGGCGTTACCTGGCACTCTGCCCTATGGAGCCCGGACTTTCCTCCCTCCCGAAATCGCGAACGAAACGGGACAGCGACTGTCCGATCGACTCTCCGGCGCGAAGGTTAGCGGCAGACTGCCCAGGACACAAGCTCAGGAATCAGCCTGACGCTCCAACGCTGCCTGATAGAGGAGGTTCTTGCGTACGCCGGTGATCTCGGCGGCCAAAGCTGCCGCGCGCTTCAGCGGGAGTTCGCCCAACAACAGATCCAATACACGCAACGCCTCGCCGCTGATCGCATCCTCTCCTTCCGGGGGCTGCCAACCAGCTACCAGCAGCACGCACTCGCCTCGCTGCTGATTGCTGTCTGCCGCGATCCACTCGGCCAATCCACCGAGCGGTGCTCCCTTAAGGGTCTCGAACGTCTTGGTGAGTTCACGGGCAAGCACGGCATGACGCGCCTCGCCGAACAGCAACGCCATGTCCTGGACCGACTCCAGCACCCGATGAGGCGCCTCATAGAAGATGAGCGTCCGCGGCTCTTCCTTTAATAGCTCCAGTCGCCCTCTTCGCGCCGCTGCCTTCGCTGGCAGGAAGCCTTCAAAGATGAAGCGATCAGACGGAAGACCGGCCGCCGACAGCGCTGCGATCAGCGCACTGGGCCCCGGCACCGGCACCACCTCAATTCCGGCCGCACGCACCTGGCGCACAAGGTGATACCCGGGATCGGAGATCAGCGGCGTACCCGCATCCGAAATCAGCGCAACGTCATCTCCAGCCAGCAGCCGAGCCACGAAGCGGCCGCCTTGCTCACGTTCGTTGTGGTCATGGCAGGCCGCGAGGGCCGTTGTGATTCCGAAGTGCTGCAGGAGGCGAATCGAATGACGCGTATCCTCTGCAGCGATCAGCGCAACTTCCCTCAGCGTGCGCAAGGCCCTCGAACTGATGTCGTCGAGGTTACCGATGGGCGTCGCGACCACGTAGAGCTTGCCGGGCTGGGCGGCAGCAACAGAAGACGTGGAAAGAGTCACAGGGCACCTCGGAATAAACTGAAAGGCGCGCATTGTAGCCCGTTTCCAGGCACCGACATCGCACCCCGCCCGCCCCTCCGGTACAATCGCGGGCTTCGTTGATCAAGTACCGGGATCGTTAAATGATCGCTCGACTGCGCCCGCTCTCTGCCCTCTGCCTCGCCGGCCTCCTGGTCGCCTGCGGCAGCTCGCCTACATCCAGCCTCGGCGAACTGCCCCGCACACCCCAGGCCAGCATCGAACAGCTCCTGCAAAAGGCCGGAGAGAGCAAACCCGAGCAAGCCGCCATACTGCGCCTGTCAGCTGCAGATCTGGCCTATCGCCAGCAGGACGTCGGCCGCGCAGCCCGCATCCTGGAGCAAGTCCAACTGGACGGCCTGAAACCTGCGCAACAGGTATTTGCCAGCACCCTTTCAGCCGAACTGGCCATGGCGCGCAATCAACCCAAGAGCGCCCTGAAAGCACTTGGCCACCCCAGCCTCGACCGATTGGCTGAACTCCCGGTCGACCAGCAAGTACGCTCCCAGCTCGTACGCGCACGTGCCCTGGAGGCAGATGGACAGAGCCTGGCCGCCGCACGCGAGCGCGTCTTCATTGCCCCACTGCTCAATGGCGAAGCTGAAAAGCAGAACCATGAAGCCATCTGGGTGCTGATTTCCGGCTTGCCCGTGGATCAGTTGCAGCCGACCGGCGATGCCGACCTGGCAGGATGGATGGAACTCGCCCGCTCAACACGCAGCGCCGCCACCCTGCCCCAGCAGCAAGCCGCCATCGAAGCCTGGCGCAGCCAGCATCCGCAACACCCGGCAGCCGAGCAACTGCCTGCACCGCTGGCCAAATTGAAAGAGCTCGCCAACCAACCCCTGACCAAGATTGCCTTGCTCCTACCGCAGGAAGGGCCACTGGCCTCGGTAGCCCGCGCACTACGCGATGGCTTCCTCGCCGCCCACTACCAGGCGCAGCAAGCCGGCCAGAACCCGCCCTCCATTCAGATTTACGACAGCGCCCACCTGACCTCGCTCGATGACTTCTATCGCCAGGCCCAGATGGACGGCGTACAACTCGTGGTCGGTCCGCTGGAGAAGCCGCTGGTCAAGCAGATGAACGAACGCCAGCAGTTGCCCATCACCACACTGGCCCTGAACTACAGCGATGCTGGACAAGAAGGGCCGGCACAGCTCTTCCAGTTTGGCCTAGCGGCCGAAGACGAAGCACGCGAAGTAGCGCGCCGCGCCTGGTCCGACGGCATGCGCCGCGCTGTCGCCATGGTGCCACGCGGCGAGTGGGGGGACCGAGTGCTCGCCGCCTTCCGCCAGAGCTGGCAGCAAGCCGGCGGCAGCCTGATCGCCGCAGAACACGTGGACCAACCGGTGCAACTGGCCCAGCAAATCGCAGACCTGTTCCAGCTTCGCCAAAGTGAAGTGCGCGCCAAACGCCTGCGAAGCACACTCGGCACCTCCGTTGCCACCCAGCCGACTCGCCGCCAGGACGTCGACTTCATCTTCCTCGCCGCCACACCGCAGCAAGCCCAACAGATCAAGCCCACGCTGGCCTTTCAGTACGCTGGCGACGTCCCCGTTTACGCCACGTCACACCTCTACTCCGGTGGTAACGATGTGGCCCAGTACCAGGACCTGAGCGGTATCCGCTTCTGCGAGACCCCCTGGCTGCTGAACCGCGACGACCCACTTCGCCAACAGGTCGACCGCCAGTGGCCCCAAGCTGGCGGCAGCCTCGGCCGACTCTATGCCATGGGCGTAGACGCGTACCGCCTAGCCCCACGCCTCGCCGAGTTGAAGGCCCTGCCGGAAAGCCGCGTGGACGGCCTCTCAGGCCGACTCAGTCTCACTCCGTCTCAGCGCGTTGAGCGCCAACTGCCGTGGGCGGAGTTCCGCGACGGCCAAGTCCAACGCCTGCCCGATAGCGACTCTTGACCACGAGCGGAGACAGCGGGCGAAACGCGGAAGAAGTCGCCCGCCAACACCTTCAAAAGCACGGCTTGCGATTGCTTGCCAGCAACTGGCGATGCCCCCGGGGCGAGCTCGATCTGGTCATGCTGGACGGCGATACAGTAGTATTCGCCGAAGTCCGCTACAGGCGGCATAGAGCCTGGGGCGGAGCACTGGAAAGCGTAGATGCGCGCAAGCGCGCAAAACTCATCAGTGCGGCACAGTACTTCCTGCAGAAGGAATCCCGCTGGGCCAATCACCCTTGCCGATTTGACGTGATCGCCATCGACTCGATGGATGGCGACTCACCCGTGCGACTGACCTGGCTTAAGAACGCCTTCGACACTTGAACAGTCGCCTTCCACTGAAGGTCATACCGATGGACATGCAACCCCGAATCCGCCAGTTGTTCCAGGCCAGCATCGACACCAAGCTGCTCGCCATGGAAGTCGTGGCCCCCCACATCGAGCATGCCAGCATGGTGATGGTCAATGCGCTGCTGAACGAGGGCAAGATCCTCGCGTGCGGCAACGGTGGCTCCGCTGGCGATGCCCAGCATTTTTCCTCCGAACTGCTAAACCGCTTCGAGCGCGAGCGCCCCAGCCTGCCAGCCCTGGCGCTGACCACCGACAGCTCCACGATCACCTCGATCGCCAATGACTACAGCTACAACGAAGTCTTCTCGAAACAGATCCGCGCACTTGGCCAACCGGGCGACGTGCTGCTCGCCATCTCCACCAGCGGCAACTCGGCCAACGTGATCCAGGCCATCCAGGCCGCACACGATCGCGAAATGATCATCGTCGCCCTGACAGGTCGCGATGGTGGTGGCATGGCATCCCTGCTACTGCCCGAGGATGTCGAGATTCGCGTGCCCTCCAAAGTCACCGCGCGTATCCAGGAGGTCCACCTCCTGGCCATCCACTGCCTCTGCGACCTGATCGACCGTCAATTGTTTGGGAGTGAAGAATGACCCGTTCCCCCCTGATCCTGACCCTACTGGCATTCACCCTTGTGTTGGGCGGCTGCGGTGGCCGAACCATTGGCAAGACCATTGATGACCAGTCCACCCCCTCGAAGGTGCGCGCCAAGATCGACGCCGCAAGCCCCGAGCTCAAGACCAACTCGCACATCGTGGTAACCAGCTTCAACGGCGTGGTGCTGCTGGCTGGACAAACTCCCAAGCAGAACCTGAAGACGCTGGCAGAGCAGGCGGCTCGTACTGCTCAGGGCGTCAAGAAGGTTCACAACGAACTGCAGGTCGGAGCGAACTCATCGACCCTGGCACGCATGAATGACAGCGCCATCACCACCAAGATCACCACCCAACTGCTCGCCAACAGCCAAATCCCCAGCTCCAACATCAAGGTGGTGACCGAGAACGGAATCGTCTACCTGCTGGGCCTGGTGAGCCGCCAGGAAGCAGGGCTGGCCACCAGCGTGGTGCAAGGGGTTTCCGGCGTACAGAAGATCATCAAGCTCTTCGAATACACCAACTGAATACAACAGCCATAAATAAAAAGGCGATCCAGTTGGATCGCCTTTTTTTATTTCACCACTTTCAGGCTGGGCCGACCGGCCGGACGACCTCCTCCCGAAGAAGGAGAGGCGCCATCACCAGATGGCCCATCATCCTCAGGGCCGTCCCCTTCATCCATTGCAGACGACTCCAGGTCGAAGACCATGCCTTGCCCGTTCTCACGTGCGTAGATGGCCATGACCGCCGCGCCAGGGATGTAGAGGCTATGGGCGACGCCACCGAAACGCCCCTCAAAGCTCACCGCTTCGTTATCCATGTGCAGATGACGGACAGCACTCGGCGACACGTTCAGCACAATCTGGCCGTCACTCGCATACCCCGGAGGCACCCGAACACCCGCATGCTCCGCATTGACGAGCAAATGGGGTGTGCAATCGTTGTCGACGATCCACTCATACAGGGCCCGAACCAGATAGGGACGACTGGATTTCATCGATTCACCTCAACGCATATCACGCTCAACGTCCGACAGACTCGCCTGGAAAGCCGGCCGCGAGAAATGGCGATCCATATACTCGAGAAGCGGCTTGGCCGGACGAGGCAATTCGATACCCAGCTTCGGCAGACGCCAGAGGATGGGCAACAGGCAGCAGTCTACAAGACTCATCTCTTCACTGAGAAAGAAAGGCTTGTCAGCAAACAACGGAGACACGCCGGTGAGGCTTTCCCGAAGCTCCTTGCGAGCCTGGGCCTTCGCTGCATCCTTGATCTTTGGGTCCAGCACCAGATCGACCAGGGAACACCAATCGCGCTGAACCCGATGCATGAGTAACCGGGTATTGCCCCGTGCAACGGGATAGACCGGCATCAGCGGCGGGTGAGGATAGCGCTCTTCCAGGTACTCCATCACCACCGTCGGCTCATACAGTGCAAGATCCCTGTCCAACAACGTGGGCACAGTGCCATAAGGGTTCGACTCGATCAGCTTTGGCGGGCACTGGCCATTGGCGACATCGATGATATCTACAGCAACGCCCTTCTCTGCAAGGACGATACGCACACGATGGGAATAGTGATCCGCGGGGTCGGAGTAACAGGTCAGCTTGGTAATAGCCGCCATCGCGCCCTCCTCGCTTGAAGTTTTATGCGGAGTCAAAAAAAGCGCGCGCCCATCAGGGCGCGCGCGTTACAGCATCAGCTTTCGATCAGTGAACGTCTTTCCAGTACTCACGCTTGAGCAGGTAGGCGAACACGAAAAAGAAGGCCAGATACAGCAGGACGTAGGTCCCGATGCGCTGCATATGCAGCTTGTTCGGGTCAGCGGAGTAAGCCAGGAAGGTCACCAGATTCTGGATCTTCTGATCGAACTCGGCCTCGGTCAGCTTGCCGGTCTTCGGAACGATAGTCAGCTGGTCGCACGCCTCATGGGTAATCGGCGCACCGGTCAGCGGATCGAACTGCTTCTTGCCATCTTCGACAACCTGAACCTGCTTGCAACCGACAACCTGGCGACCTTGCAGACCCACCAGTACGTTAGGCATACCCACGTTCGGGAAAACCTTGTTGTTGACGCCCCACGGACGTGCCGGGTCTTCGTAGAAAGCACGCAGGTAACTGTACAGCCAGTCGGTACCACGAACGCGAGCCACAAGGGTCAGGTCCGGCGGAGCTGCACCGAACCACACCTTGGCGTCGTTCGGCTTCATGGCGCTCTGCATGTGGTCACCGATCTTTGCACCGGTGAACACCAGATTTTCCAGCATCAGCTCTTCGGGGATGCCCAGATCCTTGGCTACACGTTCATAGCGCTGGAACTTGGCACCGTGACAGCCCATGCAGTAGTTGGCGAAGGTGCGCGCACCATCCTGCATGGCAGCCTTGTCGGTCAGGTCGATTTCGACATGATCCAACTCGACCTTTTCACCACCGGAAGCGAATGCGGCAACCGGCAGGAGAGCGATAACAAATGCAGCAAATAGCTTCTTCATCAGCCTGTCACCCTTTCCGGAACCGGTTTGGTTGTTTCCATCCTGGTGTAGAACGGCATCAGGATGAAGTACGCGAAGTACAGGATGGTGCACACCTGCGAAAGCAGCGTACGGCCAGGGGTCGGCGCCAGAACACCCAGCACGCCGAGAATGATGAAGGAAACGCAGAACACCAGCAGCCAGATCTTGCTCAGCCAGCCCTTGTAGCGCATGGAGCGCACAGGGCTGCGATCCAGCCAAGGCAGGACGAACAGCACAGCGATTGCAGCTCCCATCGCAATCACGCCCATCAGCTTATCCGGAACCGCGCGGAGAATTGCGTAGAACGGGGTGAAATACCAGACAGGCGCAATGTGCTCAGGCGTCTTGAACGGGTTGGCCTGCTCGAAGTTCGGCTTCTCGAGGAAATACCCACCCATTTCCGGGAAGAAGAACACCACGAAGCAGAACACGAAGAGGAACACCACAACACCGACAATGTCCTTCACGGTGTAGTACGGGTGGAAGGCGATGCCGTCCAGCGGAATGCCGTTCTCGTCCTTCTTCTTCTTGATGTCCACACCATCCGGGTTGTTGGAGCCCACTTCGTGGAGCGCCAGGATATGCAGGACCACCAGACCCAGGATCACGATCGGCAGAGCGATCACGTGCAGGGCGAAGAAGCGGTTCAGGGTGATACCGGAGATCAGGTAGTCACCACGGATCCACTGGGTGAGGTCGTCACCGATGACCGGGATCGCGCCGAACAGCGAGATGATCACCTGTGCACCCCAGTAGGACATCTGGCCCCAGGGCAGCAGGTAGCCCATGAAGGCCTCGGCCATCAGAGCGAGGTAGATCAGCATGCCGAAGATCCACACCAGCTCACGGGGCTTCTGGTAGGAGCCGTAGAGCAGGCCGCGGAACATGTGCAGGTAGACCACGATGAAGAACGCGGACGCACCCGTGGAGTGGAGGTAACGGATGATCACCCCGTATTCCACGTCGCGCATGATGTATTCGACGGAAGCGAAGGCTTCTTCCGCGGACGGAGTGAAGCTCATGGTCAGCCAGACACCGGTCAGGATCTGGTTGACCAGAACCAGCAGAGCCAGCGAGCCGAAAAAGTAGAAGAAGTTGAAGTTCTTGGGAGCGTAGTACTTGCTCAGATGGTCTTCCCACATCTTGGTGGCGGGGAAGCGCGCATCGATCCATTCCATGAATTTGCTCATCATGCCTTCTCCTGGTCCACGCCGATGATGATGACATCATCCGACTCGTAGGAGTGGGGTGGCACCGGCAGGTTCAAGGGGGCAGGCTGCGCTTTGTAGACGCGGCCAGCGAGGTCGTAGCGGGAACCGTGGCACGGGCAGAAGTAACCACCAACCCACTCGGCACCCAGGTCAGCCGGGGCGACCTCGGGACGGAAGGAAGGCGAGCAGCCCAGGTGGGTGCACAGGCCGACCAGCACCAGGATCTCCGGCTTGATCGAACGCTTCTGCGGATCGACGTAGGTCGGTTGCACGGAGGCTTTGGACTCCGGGTCGGCCATGCTGCCGTCAATCTTGGCCAGGTTACCGAGGATTTCCTCCGTGCGGCGCAAGATGAACACGGGCTGACCGCGCCATTCGGCGACAATCTGCTGGCCTGCGTCGATCTTGGCGATGTTCACCTTCACAGGTGCACCTGCGGCCTTGGCCTTGGCACTGGGTTGCCATGACCCCACAAACGGGATCGCAGCACCCACCGCTCCTGCAGCACCCACCACGGATGTGGCTGCCACAAGGAAGCGACGCCGGCCTGCATTCACGCCGTCATTGCTCATTCAGTCGTCTCCCATCAGCTTTGCGGCCTGTTGTTCAGGCCTCTACTAAGTAAAAATCGAGCCGCGCAAAAAATTCGCCAAATGGTAAAGAAAACCCCCTCTGATGACAAGGTAATAGCCGGATACAAAACAGCTGAAAGCCTTGAACCACTAGGGATTCGCGAGTGCGACAAGCTGTCGCAGCCAACTTTTCCACAGGCATAAAAAAACGCCCAGGCCGAAAAGGAACCTGGGCGTTTCTTGCAGCGCCGTATTAGCGCTTGGAGTACTGCGGACGCTTACGCGCTTTACGCAGACCGACTTTCTTACGTTCGACTTCGCGAGCGTCGCGAGTCACGTAGCCGGCCTTGCGCAGCGGGCTGCGCAGGGACTCGTCGTAGCTGATCAGGGCGCGGGTGATGCCATGACGGATGGCACCGGCCTGACCACTGACACCGCCACCGAGAACGGTGACGTAGATGTCGAACTTCTCGACGGTCTCGGTCAGCTCCAGAGGCTGACGCACGACCATGCGAGCAGTTTCGCGGCCGAAGAACTGCTCCAGGCTACGATTGTTGATGGAAATCTTGCCAGTACCCGGGCGCAGGAATACGCGCGCGGTTGCAGTCTTGCGACGGCCAGTGCCGTAATTTTGAGTCGCCGACATAATGAATCTATCCCGTTAAATCTTCAGTTCTTGGGGCTGCTGAGCGGTGTGCGGGTGGACGGCACCCTTGTACACCTTCAGCTTGCGATACATGTCGCGACCCAGCGGGTTCTTCGGCAGCATGCCTTTGACCGCGGTCTCGATCACGCGCTCAGGCGCCTTGGCGATCAGCTTCTCGAAGTTGATCTCCTTGATGCCACCCGGGAAACCGGAGTGCGAGTAGTACTTCTTGTCGGTGGTTTTGGAACCAGTGACACGAACCTGCTCGGCATTGATGACGACGATGTAGTCGCCGGTATCAACGTGCGGAGTGTATTCCGGCTTGTGCTTGCCGCGCAGACGGCTTGCAATTTCGGTGGCCAGACGACCCAGGGTCTGACCGGCAGCGTCGACGACATACCAGTCGCGCTTAACAGTTTCCGGTTTTGCAGTAAAAGTCTTCATTCGCTATAGCCTCAGGGGCCGCCCTGAAAATAAGACGGCGGATCTTACTGAATAGTGCTCGCCCTGGCAACACAGGGCAGCCGGAAACAGACGCTATCGGGGGCTCGGGTCAGCGCGTCCGCTACGGCAAAAGGTTTTCGGCAGGCTAGGCATCCCCGCCTTCCTTCTCGGCAGGCTAGGCATCCCCGCAAAGAAAGCCGCGAAATTATGCCGATTGCAGGAAAAATTTCAACCTGATTTGATAACGATCTTTCGCCCGACGAGGAGCCACCATGCAATACCGTCAACTCGGCCGCACGGATGTGAAGGTCAGCAGCCTCTGCCTTGGCACCATGACCTGGGGCGAACAGAACACTCAGGCCCAGGCGTTTGCGCAGATCGAACGTGCCAAAGCCTACGGCATCAACTTCATGGACGTGGCGGAAATGTACCCGGTCCCTCCTCGCCCCGAGACCTACGGTGCCACCGAAACCATCATCGGCAACTGGTTCGCCGCCAGACGGGACCGGGCGGACTGGGTCCTGGCGAGCAAGGTCGCAGGGCCGGGCAACGGCATCACCCACATCCGCGACGGCTATCTAAAGCACGACCGGCACCACATCGCCGCCGCGCTCGACGCCAGCCTCAAGCGTCTGCAGACCGACTGGATCGACATCTACCAGTTGCACTGGCCCGAACGCAGCACCAACTACTTCGGCCAACTGGGCTATCGCCACCGGGACGAAGACTTCACGCCCCTGCAGGAAACCCTCGAAGCGCTCGCCGAGCAGGTCAAGGCCGGCAAGATCCGTTACGTCGGCCTGTCCAACGAGACACCCTGGGGAACCATGACCTTCCTGCACCTGGCCGACCGTCTCGGGCTACCCCGTGCCGTATCCATCCAGAACCCCTACAACCTGCTGAATCGCACCTTCGAGGTGGGCCTGGCGGAAGTTGCCATTCGCGAGCAGTGCGGCCTGCTGGCGTACTCACCCCTGGCCTTCGGCATGCTCTCCGGCAAGTACGAGAACGGCACACAACCGCCCCAGGCACGCATCACCCGGTTCAGCCGTTTCACCCGCTACACCAACCCGCATGCGAAGGCGGCCTGCTCGCGCTATGTCGCCCTGGCCCGTGAGCACGGGCTGGACCCGGCACAGATGGCCCTCGCCTTCGTCACCGCACAGCCGTTCGTCACGAGCAACATCATCGGCGCGACTGACCTCGATCAGTTGGAGAGCAACCTCGCCAGCAGCGAACTGAAGCTGCCCGATGCCGTGCTGGAGGGGATTGCCGAGATTCACCGCGACCAGCCGAACCCCGCCCCCTGACCCAATCGAACAACCCCGGCAGCGTGTCCGCTCCAGCAGCGGACATGTCGCCTCGCCGGGTCAGTTCTGGCAGCCGATAACCTCGACAACCACGCAAGACCAACTCCAGCGCGCAGCTCATCGACAACCGTTGCCCGGGCGACACCACCGGCGGCGCACGCCATCCCGGCTGCGCAGCATCCAGCCGATCTGCTCGCCCTCATGCTCCAGTGGCACATGCTTGCCCCGCGCAATGCCTGACTCAGCGTGATGCCCCACAAGCACCACCCGCGCGGCCAGTTCACCCTGCAGGCGCTTGGCGTGGCGGACGCTGCCGTCCCAGTCATCGAAGGGGGAAGTACTCATGAACGGGCTCCGGAAAATCGACACAGGGTAGACCCGGAGCCAGCGGGAAGGGTCCGCCGCACTGCCCGGCGGCGGAACCGGGGCCTTACAGCGAACGGGCAATGATCTCCTTCATGATCTCGTTGGTGCCCGCATAGATGCGCTGCACGCGAGCATCTGCCCAGGCGCGTGCTACCGGGTACTCCCACATGAACCCATAGCCACCGTGCAGCTGCACGCACTCATCCAGCACCTTGCACTGCAGGTCCGTGCCCCAGTACTTGAGCATTGCGGCTGTCGGAACGTCGAGCTTGCGCTGCAGGTGCAGCTCCAGGCAGCGGTCGACGAAGACCCGGCCGATCTGGATCTCGGTGGCCATTTCCGCCAGCTTGAAGCGCGTGTTCTGGAACTCCGCGATGGCCTTGCCGAACGCCTTGCGGTCGCGGGTGTAGTCGAGGGTCCACTTCAGCGCCGCCTCCGCCGAAGCCAGTGCCCCGATGCCCACCGTCAGGCGTTCCTGAGGCAGCTCCTGCATCAGGTAGGCGAAGCCCATGCCCGCCTGGCCCAGCAGGTTCTCCTTGGGTACCCGGACGTCCTGGAAGAACAGCTCGGAAGTGTCCTGAGCCTTCATCCCCACCTTCTCCAGGCGCTTGCCCTTGGAAAAGCCGGGCGTATCCGCCTCCACCAGGAACAGGCTGGTACCCTTGGCCCCCGCCTTGGGATCGGTCTTGGCAACCACGATGACCAGATCGGCCAGGAACCCGTTGGTGATGAAGGTCTTGGAGCCGTTGATCACGTAGTGGTCGCCATCCAGCACCGCCGTGGTCTTCACGCCCTGCAGGTCGGACCCCGCCCCGGGCTCGGTCATGGCGATGGCCGTCACCAGCTCGCCGCTGACCAGGCGCGGCAGGTACTTCTCCTTCTGCGCCTCGCTGCCGTAGTGAAGGATGTAGGGCGCCACGATGTCCGAATGCAACGAGAAGCCGATGCCGGTGAGGCCCAGGCGACCGATCTCCTCGATCACCACCGTGCTGTAGAGGAAGTCGGCCCCGACACCGCCATAAGCCTCGGGAATGTGGGAGCAGAGCAGCCCCGCCTCCCCCGCCTTGTTCCACAAGGCCCGATCCACGTGGCCATCCTTCTCCCACTGGTGATGGAAGGGCACCGCCTCCTCTTCGAGGAAGCGGCGCACGCTATCACGGAAGAGTTCATGTTCGGGGCTGAAGAGCGTTCTAGGGATCATCGCGTCACCTTCACGGGCAGTCGGTCGAAGAAGGCCCCGACTGTAGGACAGGCCTGCGCCGGCACACACTGGACACTTGCGACAAAAAATAAGACGATCCAGCCGCCTAATGACCGCTTTCCCCTAATAAGAACAAGACCATGACCATTCAGCAGTCCCCCACCCTAAGGCGGGTGAGCATCCTCGCCACCGACGGCGTCTTCGCCTCCACCCTCATGCAGGCCAAGGACTTCTTCCACATGGCCAGCCTGCGCTACAGCAAGCTGCAGGGCCTGGGGCTGAGGCCCGCGTTCCAGATCAACCTGGTCAGCCCGGATGGGCAGCCGGTACGCAGTTTCAGCGAAGTGACCATGCCGGTGGACGGTTCCCTGGATGCCGCCGACGTCATCATCCTCCCCGCGTTCTGGGACGACTTCGACGCCCAGTGCGCGCGCTACCCCCAGATACTGCCCTGGCTGCGCGAGCGGCACGGCGCCGGCAGCATGATCTGCGGCGAAGCGACCGGCGTGTTCTGGATGGCCCAGGCCGGGCTGCTGGACGGCAAGGAGGCGACCACCTACTGGCGCTTCTTCCGTGAGTTCGCCGAGCGCTTCCCCAAGGTCCAGCTCAACCAGGACAAGCACCTCTCCGACGCCGACAACCTCTATTGCGCTGGCGGCGTCACCTCCGCCTGCGACCTGTACATCTACATGATCGAGCGCTTCTGCGGCGCCTCCATCGCCCAGGCGGTCTCCCGCGACATCCTCTACGAGGTCCAGCGCAGCTACTCGCCCGGGCGCATCGGCTTCGGCGGACAGAAGCTGCACCAGGACGTCACCATCCTGCAGATCCAGCATTGGCTCGAGGAGCACTACGCCGACAAGTTCCGCTTCGAGGACGTGGCCCGGGATCACGGCATGAGCATCCGCAACTTCATGCGGCGCTTCCAGGCCGCCACCGGTGACAAACCGCTGCACTACCTGCAACGGTTACGCATCGAAACAGCCAAGGGCCTGCTCTCCGCCACCCGCAAGAGCATCAAGACCATCAGCTACGAAGTGGGCTACGACGACGCCAGCTTCTTCGCCCGACTGTTCCGCCAGCACACGACCCTGTCGCCCAACCAGTACCGCCGGCAGTTCCAGCACAAAGGCGACTGACGCGGCCATCCCAAGGATGGGTTGGCCCCCAGGGTGAGCATCTTATGATCCGCGCCAGGCCCTAGCGGGCTCTCGACCCTTCGCCGCCCGAGGGCGGATGCGCAGAACAACAAGAAAGGTACTCTCCCATGCGCCGCTACCTGCTCGCCCTGCTGGCTGCCGCCAGCCTTCATGCCACTGCCGACGACAGCTGGAAACCCTTCCCCTACGACCAGTCCGCCTACGACTATTCCGGCGACAAGCTGCGCCAGGCCTGGCCCCAGCTGATGCGTGGCTTCGGCCCCGACTACCCGTTCCCCGATGCCGACTGGGTGGTGACCATGGCCACCCAGAACCCCAAGGCACTGGAGATGACCGTAGCCGGCAACACCGGCTTCACCGGCAAGCCCGAGGAAGCAGAGGTCTACGCCGCGCGCTTGCAGGACGTCTGGCGACTGATGTTCCGTGGCGATTTCGAACAGGCGAAGAAGAAGGGCCTGGAACTGGGCGTGGGCGGCCAGGTGCCAGCGATGTTCGCCCAGGTGATCTACGCCATGTTCCTCGCCCCCGACCAGGCCGAGAAACACCGCCTGCTGGAGGAAGTCATCACGTACACCGACGAGGCCGGCGAGCTGGTCCAGGCCGACACCGTGGCCCAGTTCGGCCGCGTCTACGCCAAGGCACGCCTGGGCGAGGAGCTGTCGGTGCCGGTGGTGCTCAAGCGCGGCTACACCAGCCAGATCCCCGAGGAACTGGACGCCCTGCTGAAGAAACAGCCTCGCCAACCCTTCGCCCTCGCCCTTTATGGCGGCTACGAAGCCGGGGTGATCCGCAAGGTCGGCAAGCTGGTGGGCAAGATGACCTACGGGGTCAGCGCGGACAAGATGGAGCAGTACTTCACCCGCTCCTTCACCGCCAAGGACGATCTGCCCATCGGCCACTACGAATACGCCAACGCCCTGGTCTACGTGTACGGCGAAGACGAGCAGGAAAAGGTGCTGGAGCACCTGCGCAAGGCGGTGGCCATCAAGCCCATCAACGCCATGGAGGCGCTCGAGGTGGCCCACGCGCAGCAACTGCTCAAGCAATACGAGAAGGAAGTGGCCCAACGCTGAGCGCGAAAGGCGGAAATGAAAAAAGGGCAGGTCCGAGACCTGCCCTTTTTCATGCCTGCACGCCTCAGGGCTTGTGCGGGCGGGAGAGGAACTCGTGGGACTGCATCTCCAGCAGGCGGCTCAGGGTGCGCTGGAACTCGAAGTTCAAGCGGCCACCGCTGTAGAGGTCCTTCAGCTCCACCTCGGCGGAGATGATCAGCTTCACGTTGCGGTCGTAGAACTCGTCCACCAGGTTGATGAAGCGACGCGCCATGTCGTCCTTGGCTACGCCCATCTGCTCGACGTTGGCCAGGATGATCGCGTGGAAGATCTTGCCCAGCTCGATGTAGTCGTTCTGGCTGCGCGGGCCATCGCACAGCTCGCGGAACTCGAACCAGGCGACGTCTTCGCAGACGCGCACGGCACGGATCTCGCGGTTCTCCACCATCAGCACCTCGCCCTCCTGGGCATGGGTGCAGTCCGGCAGCAGGCTCTTGAAGCTGGCCTTCAGACTGGCCTCGGAGGCCGGGCCCAGCGGCCAGTGGTAGAGCTCGGCCTGCTCCAGGGCACGCAGGCGATAGTCCACGCCGCTGTCGACGTTGACGATCTCGGTGTGCTCCTTGAGCAGCGCAATGGCCGGCAGGAAGCGCGCGCGCTGCAGGCCGTCCTTGTAGAGGCCGTCCGGGACGATGTTGGAGGTGGCCACCAGCGAGACACCGTTCTTGAACAGCTCTTCCAGCAACGTGGCAAGGATCATCGCGTCGGTGATGTCGGAGACGAAGAACTCATCGAAGCAGATGACCCGGGCCTCGTCGGCAAAGCGCTTGCCGATGATGGTCAGCGGGTTCTTCTCGCCCTTGAGGGTCTTCATCTCCTCGTGGACGCGCTTCATGAAGCGGTGGAAGTGCGTGCGCATCTTCTGCTTGAAGGGCAGCGCATCGAAGAAGGTGTCCACCAGGTAGGTCTTGCCGCGGCCGACCCCGCCCCAGAAGTAGAGCCCCTTCACCGGTCCCTGGCGTTTCTTGCCGAACAGGCCGCCGAACAGCCCGGGCTTGGCTCGCTCATCGGCGATCAGGTCGTCGTAGAGCCGCTGCAGATGACGCACGGCATTTTCCTGCGCCGCGTCGTGGAAGAAGTCCGGCCGCTTGAGGTCGGCCTGATAGCGCTCGAGGGGGGTCATGATCGATAGCAAGGCAAGGAAAAACGGGGCCGTCACTTTAGCGACGGCCCCGTTGATTGGCAATCAGCCGGAATGCGGGCTTGCGCCGGGCATTCAGTCTTGCGGTGCAAGCGCCTCGCGCAGCCGCTCGATGGCCTGCTCGCAAGCCTGAACGTCGGCGAAGGCCGGGCTCTGTGCCACGGCCGCGCCGTCCAGCCACACCGCGAAGGCATTGCCGTCCACGCGAATATCCAGGGCCTCGCCGGCCTGCAGGCGCTTGGTCACCTGGCCGGCTGCCTTGCCGTCGGCAAAGGCGCTGGAGAGCAGCAGTTGCTCGCCCGCGGCATCCAGCAGGCGGAAGCGGAAGCTGCCGTCGTCCTCGCGGAAGCTGACGAAGCGCGCGCTCTTGGTCGCCTTCTTCTTGCCGCCTTCATTGCCCTGCACCGCGCTACGGAAGGAACGCAGGCCGACCGCTTCGCGCAGTTCGTTGAGGAAGGGCGTCGCGGTCTTGCGAGCCTTGGCGGCACCGGCCAGGAGGATGTCCTCCAGATCCGCCGGGCGCTCGATCAGTGCGTGGTAACGCTCGCGGGCCTCGCCCAGCTCGTTGTCCAGCAACTGGAACAGGCGCTGCTTGGCCTCGCCCCAGGCCAGGCCATCAAGCAGTTCGGCACGGAACGCGGCCAGTTGCTCCGGCGTGGCGAAGGCCTGGTAGAGGGTGAACAGGTGAGCGCTGTCCGGGTCCTTCGGCTCACCCGGCGCGCGGGAGTCGGTGACGATGCGGGCGATCGCATCCTTGAGCTGCTTGGCACTGCCGAACAGCGGGATGGTGTTGTCGTAGCTCTTGGACATCTTGCGACCATCGAGGCCGGGCAGCGTCGCCACTTCTTCCTCGATCACCGCCTCGGGCAGAGTGAACAGCTCGCGACCGGCACCGAACAAGTGGTTGAAGCGCTGGCCGATATCGCGTGCCATCTCCACGTGCTGGATCTGGTCGCGGCCGACCGGCACCTTGTGGGCGTTGAACATGAGGATGTCCGCCGCCATCAGCACCGGGTAGCTGTACAGGCCCATGGTGACGCCGGCGTCCGGGTCTTCGCCGGCCTCGACGTTCTTGTCCACCGAGGCCTTGTAGGCATGGGCGCGGTTCAGCAGGCCCTTGGCGCTGACGCAGGTGAGCAGCCAGGTGAGTTCGGGGATCTCGGGAATGTCGGACTGGCGGTAGAAAGTCGCCTTGTCGGTATCCAGCCCGCAGGCCAGCCAGGTGGCGGCGATCTCCAGGCGGGAACGCTGGATGCGCGCGGGGTCGTCGCACTTGATCAGCGCATGGTAGTCGGCCAGGAAGTAGAACGAATCCACATCGCCGGCACGGCTGGCGACGATGGCGGGACGGATGGCACCGGCGTAGTTGCCCAGGTGGGGCGTGCCGGTGGTGGTGATACCGGTGAGGATACGAGTGGTCATGGTTTTCGCTTGTCGGACTTCGTTCGGAATCAGAGACGCGGCAGGACCAGGTCCTTAAGATCGGTCAGCTTGCCGTGGAAGAAGTGGCCGCATTCTGCCACTTTCAGCAACTCATGGGGGCGTGTCAGGCTCGCGCACCAGTCATACACCGCCTGGGGTGGAACCACCTCGTCGGCCTCAGGCTGGATCACCGTCAGCGCCGCGCGCTCGGGCAGCTCGGCCGGATCGGCAAGGCGCATCACCGCTGGGGCCACCATCACCAATCGGGGTACTTCGCCCCCCTCGCGTTCCAGCCGCCCTGCCAGGCTCGCCGCCACGAAACCGCCGAAGGAGAAGCCCAGCAGCGTCAACGGCTGGCCGGGATGCTGCTCGATGAACCAGCGGGCAGCCGCCTCGGCATCGTCCACCTCGCCGGTGCTCATGTCGTGGCTGCCGGCGCTGGCACCTACGCCCCGGTAGTTGAAGCGCAACGTGGCGTAGCCTGCATCACGCGAGGTGCGCTGGAGGGTGGAGACCACCTTGTTGAGCATGGTCCCACCCTGCACGGGGTTCGGGTGGCAGATCAGCGCCAGCCCACGGGCGTCGGGCAGGTCGAGGTGAAGTGCCTCCAGCGACCCGCAAGGCCCCTGGAGCAGGATGGGATTTTCACGATTGGACAACGGGAACTCCGTGACCCCAGGCCGGGTCGACTCGTCTTGGTTAGGCACCACATAGGGCTTGCGTCGCGGTATACAGCGCAGATTCGAGCCGTTAACGTAAAGCAAAGCCGCTTATAGAGGAAGGACTCGTGGAACAGTCGCTCACGGCCTGGTTGTTACCGGCCCTCGCCCTGCTCGCCGGCATCGGCATCGGTTTCTTGGTGGCCCGCGTGCTGCCGGGCACCTCCCCCAATCGCACCCAGCGCCAGCTGGACGACCTGCAGGCCCGCTTCGACACCTACCAGAGCGAAGTGGTCACCCACTTCAACACCACCGCCAGCCTGGTCAAGAAACTCACCCAGAGCTATCAGGAGGTACAGGAACACCTGTCCGAAGGCGCCAACCGCCTCGCCCTCGACGAGCTGACCCGCCAGCGCCTGCTGGCTGCCCTGCACGCCGACGACGCCCCCGGCACCCGGGAGCGCCTGACACCGCCGCGCAGCAACGAGGCGCCCAAGGACTACGCCCCGAAAGCCCCTGACTCACCGGGTACGCTGGACGAGGGCTTCGGCCTCAAGGGCAAGTACTGATCCAACGTGCTGAAAACAGAAGGCCCCGCACATGCGGGGCCTTCTTCATGGGGCACAGCTCAGCGCCAGTTCCAAAGAAAATGCCCCGCCTGAGCGGGGCATTTTCGTGGAGCGGCGCTTAGATCAGGCCGCGACTGCGCAACAGGTCGAGGACTGCCTTGGCCCCCTCCTCCACCGACAGGCTCTGGGTGTCGACCACCAGGTCGGCATTCAGCGGAATGTCGTAGGGGAAGGACTCGCCCGGGATGTTGTCCTGGCCGGCCGCGTAGAGCCCCTGAGGATCACGCTCACGGCATGCCTGCGGCGAGGCCTGCACGTAGACGGTGATCAGCCGCTCGGGACCGATGAGCGACGTGGCCTGCTCGCGACCTTCGGCATCCGGCGCGACGAAGGCGGCCAGGGTCAGCAGGCCGGCTTCGTTGAACTGACGCGCCATCTGGGCGGCACGGCGCCAATTCTCGGTGCGGCCCGCGCGGTCCTGCGGCAGTCCCTTGTTCAGGTCGTGGCGCAGGTTCTGGCCATCCAGCACGTAGACGGCGCGCCCCGCATCGAACAGCTTGCGCTCCACGGCATAGGCCAGGGTGCTCTTGCCTGCGCCGGAAAGGCCGGTGAACAGCACGGTGGCCGGCTGCTGGCCGAAGCGCGCGGCGCGCTCCTCGCTGCTGACGTGACCAAGGGGATCACGATGGCCCGCGCCGGACTGAGGCTCGGCGATGATCATGCCGGCGCCGACGGTGCCGTTGGTAAGGCGGTCGATGACGATGAACGCACCAGTGGTGCGGTTCTGCTCGTAGCCATCGAGGGCGATGGGCGCGTCGAGGCTGACCTTGACCCGGGCGATCTCGTTCAGTTGCAGGCTGCTGGCAGCGGCCTGCTCCAGGGTGTTCACGTCCACCTTGTGGGTGATGCTGGGGATGGAGCCCGGCACGTAGCTGGTGGCGCGCTTGATATCGTACTTCTTGCCCGGAAGCATCGGCTCCTCGGACATCCACACCAGCATCGCGTCGAACGCATCGCTGACCAGCGGGCGATTGTCGGCATGCACCAGCATGTCGCCACGGGATACGTCGATCTCGTCTTCCAGGGTCAGGGTGATCGCCTGGCCCGGGCCGGCCTGCTCCAGCTCGCCTTCGAAGGTGACGATGGATTTGACGCGGCTGCCCTTGCCCGACGGTAACACCACCACTTCGTCGCCCTTGTGCACCACGCCGCTGGCGAGGGTGCCAGAGAAGCCACGGAAGTTCAGGTTGGGGCGGTTCACGTACTGCACGGGGAAGCGCATGTCGTCGAGGTTGCGGTCACCACTGATCTCGACGCTCTCGAGGATCTCCATCAACGGCTGGCCGGTGTACCAGGGCGAACGCTCGCTGCGGTTGACCACGTTGTCGCCCTTCAGCGCCGACATCGGCACGAAGTGCAGGGAGCTGGGCTTGAGGCCGATGCGCTCGGCGAACTGCAGGTAGTCCGCCTTGATCGACTCGAACACGTCCTGGTCGAAGTCCTTGAGGTCCATCTTGTTGATCGCCACGACGATGTGGCGGATGCCCAGCAGGGACGCGATGTAGCTGTGGCGGCGGGTCTGGGTCTGCACGCCGTAGCGGGCATCCACCAGGATGATCGCCAGGTCGCAGGTGGAGGCCCCGGTGGCCATGTTGCGGGTGTACTGCTCGTGGCCGGGGGTGTCGGCGATGATGAATTTGCGCTTGGCGGTGCTGAAGTAACGATAGGCCACGTCGATGGTGATGCCCTGCTCGCGCTCGGCCTGGAGGCCGTCCACCAGCAGGGCGAGGTCGACGTCGTCACCGGTGGTGCCGACCTTCTTGGAATCACGGGTGATGGCTTCGAGGTGGTCCTCGTAGATCATCTTGGAGTCATGCAGCAGGCGCCCGATCAGGGTGCTCTTGCCGTCGTCGACGTTGCCGCAGGTGAGGAAGCGCAGCAGTTCCTTGCGCTCGTGCTGGGCCAGGTAGGCGAGGATGTCCTGGCTGATCAGATCGGATTGGTGGCTCATGGTGCGGAATCCTTAGAAGTAGCCCTGACGTTTCTTCTCTTCCATCGAACCGGCCTGGTCATGGTCGATGACACGGCCCTGGCGTTCGGAGGTACGGGTCAGGAGCATTTCCTGGATGATTTCCGGCAGCGACTGGGCGGTGGACTCCACCGCACCGGTGAGCGGGTAGCAGCCCAGGGTGCGGAAACGCACCATCTTCTTCTGGATGCTGGCCTTCTGCTCGGGCGTCAGGTGCTCGAGGATGCGCGCATCGTCGATCATGATCAGCGCGCCGTTCATCTCGATCACTTCGCGCTCGGCGGCGAAGTACAGCGGGACGATCGGGATCTGCTCGAGGTAGATGTATTGCCAGATGTCCAGCTCGGTCCAGTTGGACAGCGGGAACACGCGGATCGACTCGCCCTTCTTCACCTTGCCGTTGTAGACGTTCCACAGCTCGGGGCGCTGGTTCTTCGGGTCCCAGCGGTGCTTGCTGTCGCGGAAGGAGTACACGCGCTCCTTGGCGCGGGACTTCTCCTCGTCACGGCGGGCGCCACCGAAGGCGGCATCGAAGCCGTACTTGTCGAGCGCCTGCTTGAGGCCCTCGGTCTTCATGATGTCGGTGTGCTTGGCACTGCCGTGTGTGAAGGGGTTGATGCCCTGGGCCTTGCCCTCGGGGTTCACGTGGGTAATCAGCTCGAGCCCCAGTTCGCTGACCATCCTGTCGCGGAACCGGTACATCTCCTGGAACTTCCACTGGGTGTCCACATGCATCACCGGGAACGGCAGCTTGCCCGGGAAGAAGGCCTTGCGTGCCAGGTGGAGCATCACGGCAGAGTCCTTGCCGATGGAGTAGAGCATCACCGGGTTGTCGAATTCGGCGGCCACCTCACGAATGATGTGGATACTTTCCGCCTCCAGCTGTTTCAGGTGCGTCAGTTTATCGAGCATGGCTACTCACGGATTTCGGTCTTATACGACGGCCTTCGGGCCGTGGACGAGCGCGCACTCTAGCACAGCACCTTCTTATATTGAGGCGCCCTGTTAGAACGAAACGATCTAGTTATATAGCCACGGAAACGGGCGCCGAAAGCACCTCAAACCGGATTGGTGCAGTCGATGAACAGGTGCTCGATGGCGAAGCGCCGGGCCAGGTATTCGCCCAGTGCCTGCACGCCATAGCGCTCGGTGGCATGGTGGCCGGCAGCGATGAAGCTGACATCGTTTTCCCGCGCGCTGTGGAAGGTCTGCTCGGATGCCTCACCGGTGAGATAGAGGTCGACGCCTGCCGCGATGGCCGTGTCGATGTAGCCCTGGCCGCCGCCGGTACACCAGCCGATGCGCTGGATCGCCCGCGATCCCTCCACCAGCAGCGGTTCGCGGCCGAGCACGTCGCGCACGCGCCGGGCGAAGTCCAGCGCCGCCATCGGCTCGGACAATGAGCCGACCAGGCCGACCACCTTGGCATCGTTCGGGTCTAGCGGGCCCTCCACGGTGACGTCGAGCTGCCGTGCCAACTGCACGTTGTTGCCCACCTCGGGGTGAACATCGAGCGGCAGGTGATAGGCCAGCAGGCTGATGTCGTGGGTGAGCAGCGTCTTCAATCGACGCTGCTTGATGCCGGTAACGCAGGGGTTCTCGCCCTTCCAGAAATAGCCGTGGTGAACCAGCACCACGTCCGCCTCAACATCCACCGCTGCATCCAGCAGGGCCTGGCTTGCCGTAACACCGCTGACGATGCGCCGCACCTGGGGGCGCCCCTCCACCTGCAGTCCGTTGGGGCAGTAGTCGCTGATGCGCGCCGCGCTCAGGTAACGATCCGCTTCTTCCACCAGGGTGGTCAGTGCGATAGCCATCCGCCTCTCCTCACAAGCTGTTTCGCGCGGCTATTTTCTTCGTCGCCGCCCCGTATAATGGCCGCCACCTTAAAGGGGGCCTCTCCCCCCTCGCAACCCTCAGGATTCCACTCGATGTCCAAGGCCCTGCGTTTCTTCGGCTGGCCCCTGCTTGTCGGCGTACTGGTCGCCCTGTTGATCATCCAGCAGTACCCCGAACTGGTGGGCCTGCCCCGCCAGGAAGTCCACCTTCAGGAAGCACCCCGCTACAGCGTGTCGCGACCCGGCCCCCAGTCCTACGCCGAGGCGGTGGACAGCGCATCACCTGCGGTGGTCAACCTCTACACCACCAAAGTGGTGAGCAAGCCGGCGCACCCTCTGTTCGACGACCCGCAGTTCCGCCGCTTCTTCGGTGACAACCTGCCCCGCCAGCGCCGCATGGAGTCCAGCCTGGGCTCGGCGGTGATCATGAGCCCTGAGGGCTACCTGCTGACCAACAACCACGTCACCGCCGGTGCCGAGCAGATCGTCGTCGCCCTCAAGGACGGTCGCGAAACTCTGGCTCGCCTGGTAGGCAGCGACCCGGAAACGGACCTGGCGGTTCTCAAGATCGACCTCGACAACCTGCCGGCCATCACCCTCGGGCGTTCCGACGCCATCCGCATCGGCGATGTCGCCCTGGCCATCGGCAATCCGTTCGGAGTCGGCCAGACGGTGACCATGGGCATCATCAGCGCCACTGGTCGCAACCAGTTGGGCTTGAACACCTACGAGGATTTCATCCAGACCGATGCTGCCATCAACCCAGGTAACTCCGGGGGCGCGCTGGTGGATGCCGCCGGCAACCTGGTGGGCATCAACACCGCGATCTTCTCCCGCACCGGCGGCTCCCAGGGCATTGGTTTTGCCATCCCCACCAAACTGGCCCTGGAGGTAATGAGAGCCATCATCGAGCACGGCCAGGTGATCCGTGGCTGGCTGGGCATCGAGGTGCAGCCGCTGACGCCAGAACTGGCGGAGTCCTTCGGCCTCACCGGCCGCCCCGGCATCGTGGTCGCCGGCATCTACCGCGACAGCCCAGCCCAGCGCGCCAACCTGCTACCGGGGGACATCATCCTCGCCATCGACGGTGAGCCAGCAGGTGATGGGCGACGTTCGATGAATCAGGTGGCGCGCACCAAGCCTGGCGAGAAGGTCAGCATCCAGGTGTTGCGCAACGGCAAGCTGCTGGAGTTGGTGGCAGCAGTGGGGCTACGCCCACCCCAGCAGACGGCGCCAGTCGGAAACGAGTAAGCGGTATCGACCACCGATGAAAAAGCCGAGGAACATGCCTCGGCTTTTTCGTTACTGACTCGCGATCAACCCACGTCCAGGGCATCCAGCAGCGCCTGGTTCTGCTCCGGCGTGCCGATGGTGATGCGCAGGAACTGGGCGATGCGCGCCTGCTTGAAGTGACGCACGATAACGCCCTTCTCCCGCAGCCCCGCGGCGATACCAGCGGCATCCTTGTCCGGGTGCCGGGCGAAGACGAAGTTCGCCGCCGACGGCAGTACGTCGAAACCACGGGTCTCAAGCGCCGCCACCAGTTGCTCGCGGCTGTGGATGACGCGCTGGCGGGTTTCATCGAACCAGGCGCGATCATCGAAGGCCGCCGCCGCACCGGCAATGGCCATGCGATCCAGCGGGTAGGAGTTGAAGCTGTTCTTGATCCGCTCGAGGGCCTCGATCAGGTCCGGGTGCCCCACCGCAAGGCCCACACGCAGGCCGGCCAGGGAGCGGGACTTGGACAGGGTCTGGGTCACCAGCAGATTCGCATAGCGATCGACCAAGGCGATGGCGCTCTCTCCACCGAAGTCGATGTAAGCCTCGTCGACCACCACCACCGAGTCCGGGCTGCCTTCCAGCAGGGCCTCCAAGGCGCCCAGGGTCAGCAGGCAGCCAGTGGGCGCATTCGGGTTGGGGAAGATGATGCCGCCGTTGGGGCGTGCGTAGTCCTCCACACGGATCTGGAACTGTTCGTCCAGCGGCACCGCCTCGAAGGGGATGCCATAGAGGCCGCAGTAGACCGGGTAGAAGCTGTAGGTCACGTCGGGGAACAGCAGCGGGCGGCCGTGCTGGAACAGGCCGTGGAAGATGTGCGCCAGCACCTCGTCCGAGCCGTTGCCGACGAACACCTGGGCCGTGGTCACACCGTAGTGGTCGGCAACGGATTGCTTGAGGCGTTCGCTGTTCGGGTCCGGGTAGAGGCGCAGGCTATCGCCCAGCTCTGCCTGCATCGCGGCGATGGCCTTCGGCGAAGGGCCATAGGGATTCTCGTTGGTGTTCAGCTTCACCAGGTTGGCGATCTTCGGCTGTTCACCCGGTACGTAGGGCACCAGTTCCTTGACGAAGGGACTCCAGAACTTGCTCATGCTTATTCCCCCTTGATCCGGTATTCGGCACTGCGGGCGTGGGCGGTCAGCGACTCGCCACGGGCCAGTACGGACGCCGTCTTGCCCAGCTCGGACGCGCCATCAGCGGAGCAGTAGATGATCGACGAACGTTTCTGGAAGTCATACACGCCCAGCGGAGAGGAAAAACGCGCGGTGCCGGACGTCGGCAGCACGTGGTTCGGGCCGGCGCAGTAGTCGCCCAGGGCCTCGGCGGTGTAGCGGCCCATGAAGATGGCGCCGGCGTGGCGGATGTGTGGCAGCCAGGCCTCGGGCTCGGCCACCGAGAGCTCCAGGTGTTCCGGGGCGATGCGGTTGGCTACCACGCAGGCCTGGGCCGGGTCGACGACCTGGATCAGCGCTCCGCGGTTGCTTAGGGAGGTGCGAATTATCTCGGCACGCTCCATGGTCGGCAGCAGCCTGTCGATGCTGGCAGCCACCTTGTCGAGAAACGCGGCATCAGGGCTGACCAGGATGGCCTGGGCATCCTCGTCGTGCTCGGCCTGAGAGAACAGGTCCATGGCGATCCAGTCCGGGTCGGTGTCACCGTCGCAGACCACCAGGATCTCCGACGGGCCGGCGATCATGTCAATGCCCACCTGGCCGAAGACGTGGCGCTTGGCGGTGGCCACGTAGATGTTGCCGGGGCCGACGATCTTGTCCACACGCGGCACGCTCTCGGTGCCGTAGGCCAGCGCGGCCACGGCCTGGGCGCCACCGATGGTGAAGACGCGGTCGACGCCGGCCACACAGGCGGCGGCGAGGACGATCTCGTTGATCTCACCACGGGGGGTCGGCACCACCATCACCACTTCGGCCACGCCGGCGACCTTGGCCGGGATGGCATTCATCAGCACGGAAGACGGGTAGGAGGCCTTGCCACCCGGTACGTAAAGGCCGGCACGGTCCAGCGGGGTGACCTGCTGCCCCAGCACGGTGCCGTCGGCCTCGGTGTAGGTCCAGGAGTCCTGCTTCTGCTTCTCGTGGTACAGGCGCACCCGCTCGGCGGCTTTCTCCAGCGCCTGGCGCTGTTCGGCGGTGATGCGGGTCAGGGCCAATTCCAGGCGCTCGCGAGGGAGGATCAGCTCCGCCATGGTGGTGGCCTGCACGCCATCGAAGCGCTGGGTGAACTCGACCACGGCTGCATCGCCACGCTCGCGCACGGCCTGGATGATATCGAGGACGCGCTGGTTGACCGCCTCGTCGGAAACGCTTTCCCAGCTCAGCAGATGATCCAGGTGTCGACCGAAGTCTGGATCAGCGGCATTGAGACGACGGATAGCAATGGGAGCAGTCATAGCGAGCCTCTTGTAAGAATGGCGTTAACTCGGGCGCCGCTAGACTACCAAGCCCACCGTGCGGGCACCCGAGAAAATTCGCTATGACACGGATAGGGCCGGAGCTGCACGCCAGGCCTTCTCCCGAGCGGGAAACAGGCCTGGAGGGCAACGGGTATCAGTGACGGTGTCGCTTCTCGACCGCTTCGCGCAGCGTGTCGATCAGGGCCTGGATGCGTGCGTGCTGCATCTTCATCGAGGCCTTGTTGACCACCAGGCGGGAGCTCACGGTGGCGATGAGTTCCTGGGGCTCCAGGCCGTTGGCGCGCAGGGTGTTGCCGGTGTCCACCACGTCGATGATCTTGTCGGCCAGACCGACCAGCGGAGCCAGCTCCATGGAGCCGTAGAGCTTTATCACGTCGACCTGGCGACCCTGTTCGGCGTAGTAACGCTTGGCGACGTTGACGAACTTGGTGGCTACGCGCAGGCGCCCCTTTGGCTCCGGCGCGCCGACCGCACCGGCGGTCATCAGCTTGCAGTTGGCGATCATCAGGTCGAGAGGCTCGTAGAGCCCCTGCCCGCCGTACTCCATCAGCACGTCCTTGCCCGCCACACCAAGGTCGGCTGCGCCGTGTTCGACGTAGGTCGGCACATCGGTAGCACGGACAATCAGCAGGCGGACGTCATCCTGAGTGGTCGGGATGATGAGCTTGCGGCTCTTGTCCGGATTCTCGGTGGGCACGATGCCGGCCTCTGCCAACAGCGGCAGGGTGTCATCGAGAATACGGCCCTTGGACAGCGCGATGGTGAGCATGGGGTTCCCTTGTTAGCCCGGCACGCGGCGGATCTTGGCGCCGAGCAGCTGGAATTTTTCCTCGATGCATTCGTAGCCACGGTCGATGTGGTAGATGCGGTCGATCAGCGTGTCGCCCTCGGCTACCAGACCGGCAATCACCAGGCTGGCGGATGCACGCAGGTCGGTGGCCATCACTGGGGCGCCCTTGAGCTTCGGCACGCCAGTGACAATGGCGGTGTTACCCTCGACCAGGATCTGAGCGCCCATGCGGTTCATCTCATAGACGTGCATGAAACGGTTCTCGAACACGGTTTCGATGACCGCACCGGTGCCTTCGGCCACGGCGTTCATGGAGATGAACTGGGCCTGCATGTCGGTAGGGAATGCAGGATACGGCGCGGTACGCACGTTGACGGCTTTCGGGCGGTTGCCCTTCATGTCCAGCTCGATCCAGTTGTTGCCGGTGCTGATGTGAGCACCCGCTTCTTCCAGCTTGAGCAGAACGGCTTCGAGGATGGTCGGATCGGTATCCTTCAGCTTGACGCGACCGCCTGTGGAGGCAGCGGCGACCAGGTAGGTGCCGGTCTCGATACGGTCGGGCATCACGCTGTAACGTGCACCACCAAGGCGCTTCACGCCATCGATGATGATGGTGTCGGTGCCGGCGCCCTGGATCTGAGCCCCCATGGCGATCAGGCAGTTGGCCAGGTCGACCACTTCCGGTTCGCGGGCGGCGTTTTCCAGCACGGTACGGCCATTGGCCAGGGTGGCGGCCATCATGATGTTCTCGGTACCGGTCACGCTGACGGTATCGAAGAAGAAGTGCGCACCACGCAGACCACCGGCAGGGGCACGGGCCTTGATGTAGCCGCCGTCGACGTCGATCAGCGCCCCCATCGCCTCAAGACCGCGAATATGCAGGTCGACCGGGCGGGAGCCGATGGCGCAGCCACCGGGCAGTGCTACTTCGGCCTGGCCAAAGCGCGCGACCATGGGGCCGAGCACCAGGATCGAGGCGCGCATGGTCTTCACCAGTTCATAGGGCGCGACCAGAGTCTTGATGGAGCTGGCGTCCACTTCAACGCTGAGCTTCTCGTCGATGACCGGCTGCACGCCCATGCGACCGAACAGCTCGATCATGGTGGTGATGTCGTGCAAGTGCGGCAGGTTGCAGACGGTGACCGGGGTATCGGCCAGCAGCGTGGCAGCCAGGATCGGCAGAGCCGAGTTCTTGGCGCCGGAAACGCGGATTTCGCCATCGAGGCGTTGGCCGCCGGTGATAATCAGTTTGTCCATTGGGAGTCTCGTCGCCGGGGGGTCAGGAACGCTCGGCCCAGCCGGCGCGGCTGAAGAATTTCATGGTGACGGCGTGGATGCTGCCGTCGGCGATCCAGGGATTCAGGTGCGAATAGACCTGCTGCTGGCGCTTGACCGGGCTGAGAGCGGCCAGTTCGTCGCTGATCAGGTTCAACTGGAAGTTGCAACCTTCACCTTCCACTTCGACCTGGGTACCGGGCAACTTCGCCTCCAGGAGGCTTTTCACTTCTACGGCCTGCATGCTCAACCTCTATCGGCGCCCTGTGCGCGCGGGTCGGCAATGATACAAAAAAGCCCCCCGCCTGCGAACCCCGCGCATGCGGGGCCTGACGGAGGGCTTTGGATGCATCAATGCTCGAAGGGTAACAACTCGTCGAGCGCGGAGACGCCGGCAATCTGCCGCATGTCCTCGGGTAAGGCGCGGATTTTGAGCGCCTTGCCAGCCTTGCGCGCATCGCGCATGAAGGCCAGCAGCAGGGAAAGCCCGACACTGCTGGATTTCACCACGCCGGAGCAGTCGATCACCAGGGCGGCGGCGGCCTGCTCGCGGATCAGCCTGGCACCGGTTTCACGCAAGGCGGGGCCGCTGCTGTAGTCAAGGACGCCAAGGAGCTTGAGCTCCCCGCCGTTCCCAGCTACCAGAGACGCCTCACTCATGACCGGCAGCCTTCTGGCCTTCCTCGGACTGCTTGGCCTTCGCCACGATCTCGGCCCAGCCATCGATGGTCTTGTTGAGGTCGTTGCCGTTCTTCTGCATGGCGTCGGCGAACTGATCACGGAACAGCTTGCCGATGTTGATGCCGTTGATGATCACGTTACGCAACATCCATTGACCCTCGATGTTCACCATGGTGTAGGAGACGGGGTAGACGGTGCCCTTGCTGTCCTTCACTTCCATGCCGACGCTGGTGCGCTCGGGGTCTTCCTGCTTGGCGGGCAGGACGCGGATATCCTGGTTGTCGTACTCCAGCAGTGCATTGCCGTAGAACTGGATCAGGCTGCGCTTGAAGTTCTCCTCGAAGCGGGTCATCTGCTCCGGGGTGGCCTGGCGCGAGTATTTGACGGTCATGATGCTGCGGGAAATGCCGTCGGCATCTACAACCGGACCGAGGATGCCGTTCAGCGCATCGTAGAAAGCACTTGGGTTGCTGCGGTACTGGGCCTTGTTGGCCTTGAGGTCGTTGAGCAGTTTGTCGGTGGTCTGCTGCACCACATCGCGGGCGCTCGGCGCCGCATTGGCCAGCAGGGGCAATGCGGCCATCAGCAGCAACAGGCCGTTTCGCAGGGCTTTGATCATTTCGAAGGTCCTCACTTGGTGTCCTTATTGACCGTATTGAGCAGGAACTTGCCGATCAGGTCTTCCAGCACCAGCGCGGACTGGGTATCGCGGATGGTGCTGCCATCCTTCAACAGCCGATCGTCGCCGCCAACGCTGATCCCGATGTACTTCTCGCCCAGCAGGCCGGCGGTCAGGATGGAGGCAGTGGAGTCGGTCGGCAGGTTGTCGACCTTCTTCTCCAGCTCCATGGTGACGCGACCTGTGTAGCTGTCACGGTCCAGGTCGATGGCCGTGACCCGGCCGATGGTTACACCGGCCATGGTCACCTTCGCTCTGACAGTCAGACCGGCGATGTTGTCGAAATGTGCATAAACCTTGTATGTCTCGCCAGCACTGCCTACGGACAGCCCGCTAACACGCAGGGCCAGCAGCAGCAGGGCAAGCAACCCGGCCAGGAGGAACAGGCCGACACCAATTTCCAGGGTGCGGATTTGCATCAGAAATCTCCAAACATCAGGGCGGTCAGGATGAAGTCGAGCCCCAGCACGGCCAACGAGGCATAGACCACGGTTTTAGTCGTTGCGCGGCTGATCCCCTCGGAGGTGGGCTCGCAGTCGTAACCCTGGAACACGGCGATCCAGGTGGCGACGAAAGCGAAGGCCAGGCTTTTCAGCACGCCATTGAGAACATCTTCGGTGAATTCAACGCTGTTCTGCATGTTCGACCAGAACGAACCGTCGTAGACACCGAGCCAGTTGATGGCCACCATTGCGCCCCCCCAGATGCCGACCACATTGAAGATCAGCGCGAGCACCGGCATCGAGATGAAGCCGGCCCACAGGCGGGGCGCAATGATGTACTTGAGCGGGTCGACACCGATCATTTCAAGGCTGGAGAGCTGCTCGGTGGATTTCATGTTGCCGATCTCTGCGGTCAGCGCGGAGCCCGCACGCCCAGCGAACAGCAGCGCCGTGACAACCGGGCCGAGCTCGCGCAACAGGGTCAGGGCGACCATCTGTCCGACAGCCTGCTCGGAGCCGTAGCCGACGAGGATGTTGTAACCCTGCAACGCCAGCACCATGCCGATGAAGATGCCAGAGACGACAATGATCGGCAGCGACAGCACGCCGACGAAATAGAGCTGCTTGACCAATAACTGGAAACCGGAGCCAGTCCCGGTGCGGCCGAACATGGCCCGCAGCAGGAACAGGGTGGAACGGCCGAGCGCCTCTACCACGTCAAGGCCGGCGCGCCCGAGCAGGCGGATGCGCTCGAGCGGGGACTTCTTGCGCATCAATGCTCTCCCAGCAAGTCGTTACGGTAATCGGGCGCCGGGAAGTGGAACGGCACCGGCCCGTCGGGGATGCCCTTCATGAATTGGCGAATCCGGGGATTGTCCGAGTCAATCAACTCAGCCGGAGTGCCCTGGCCCAGCACCTGCGCATCGCCCACCACATAGATGTAGTCGGCGATGCTCGCGGTCTCAGCCAGGTCGTGAGAAACGACGATGCTGGTGATGCCCAGTGCGTCGTTCAACAGGCGGATCAGGCGCACCAAGACGCCCATGGCAATCGGGTCCTGGCCGACGAAGGGCTCGTCGTACATGAGGATCTGCGGGTCCAGGGCTATGGCCCGGGCCAGCGCCACACGCCGCTTCATCCCGCCGGAGAGTTCGTCAGGCATCAGGTCGATGGCACCACGCAGCCCGACGGCCTGAAGTTTCATCAGCACGATGTCGCGGATCATCTCCTCAGGAAGCTGGGTATGAACACGCAACGGGAAGGCGACGTTCTCAAACACATCCAGATCGGTGAACAATGCGCCACTCTGGAACAGCACACCGAACTGCTTGCGCATGTCGAAGAGCTCGGAACGGGAAAGCGAGGGCAGGTTCTGACCATTGACCCAGACTTCTCCCGACGCCGGCTTCAGTTGAGCAGCGATCAGGCGAAGGAGGGTGGTCTTGCCGCAGCCGGACGGCCCCATGATCCCGGTGACCTTGCCACGGGGTATGCGTATGTCAACGTCGCGAAAAATGCTGCGCTCGCCGCGCTTGAAGGTCAGGCCCTTCAGCTCCACGGCATAAGCGTTATCGGCGCTCATCTGTACTCCTTGCGATGCGGCCATCCCTGAATGGACGTCGTCTCCCGAGAACGAGACACGGCCCGGCGAGGTGGCCGAACAGGCGGCGGATCATAGCATTGCGCCCTGGGCCGCCCAAGGCCGCAGACAGCTTCGTTCAGGAGCGTGACAGGTTCGACGCATCATTGACGACGATGAAGCGTGAGCGATTCGTGCTTTACCGGTATAATCCGCGCCTTTTCCTCGGCCACTGCACTCAAGACATGAGCCAGTCCAGCGACCTGATCCAATCCGCGCAACGCACCATTCGACTGGAACGCGACGCCATCGACGCCCTTCTCCAGCGAATCGACAGTGATTTCATCAAAGCCTGCGAACTCGCCCTTGCCTGCAAGGGGCGCGTCGTTGTTGTCGGCATGGGCAAATCCGGCCATGTCGGCCGCAAGATCGCTGCGACCCTGGCCAGCACCGGTACGCCTTCCTTCTTCGTCCACCCGGCAGAAGCCAGCCACGGCGACATGGGCATGATCACTCGCGACGACGTGGTACTGGCCCTCTCCAACTCCGGCTCGACGGCGGAAATCATCACACTGCTGCCGCTGATCAAGCGTCTGGGTATTCCGCTCATCAGCATGACCGGCAACCCGGAGTCCGCCCTCGCGAAAGCAGCCGAGGCACGCCTGGATGCGAGGGTAGACAAGGAAGCCTGCTCGCTCAACCTGGCTCCTACCTCCTCCACCACAACAGCACTGGTGCTTGGCGATGCCCTGGCCATTGCCTTGATGGAGGCACGCGGCTTCTCCGCCGAAGACTTCGCCTTCTCGCACCCGGGTGGCGCGCTGGGCCGCCGCCTGCTGCTAAAAGTGGAAAACGTCATGCACAGTGGCGAAGCGCTACCCCGGGTCGCCCGCGGTACTTCGTTGCGCGACGCCCTGCTGGAAATGACCCGCAAGGGGCTCGGCATGACCATCGTACTGGAGAATGACGGCCGTCTCGCCGGCATCTTCACCGACGGCGACCTGCGCCGGACCCTCGACAAGGGCGTCGATGTGCACCAGGCGAGCATCGACGAGGTGATGACCGTGCACGGCAAGACCGCACGCGGTGAAATGCTGGCGGCCGAGGCCTTGAAGATCATGGAAGACCACAAGATCAACGTGCTGGTGGTGGTGGACGACAACGACACCCCCATCGGCGCCCTGCATATCCACGACCTGACCCGCGCCGGAGTGATCTGATGAGCGAACACCTGCACCAGCGCGCCCAAGCGATCCGCCTCGCGGTCTTCGACGTGGATGGCGTGCTCACCGATGGCAAGCTCTACTTCCTGGCAGATGGCAGCGAGTTCAAGACCTTCAATACCCTGGACGGCCACGGCATCAAGATGCTGATCAACTCCGGCGTACGCACAGCCATCATCTCCGGACGCAGCACCCCGGTGGTGGAGCGCCGCGCGCGCAACCTCGGCATCCAGCATCTCTACCAGGGCCGCGAGGACAAGCTGGTCGTCCTCGACGAGTTGCTGGGCGAACTGGGCCTGGACTACAACCAGGTTGCCTATCTGGGTGACGATCTGCCGGATCTGCCCGTGATCCGCCGCGTAGGCCTGGGCATGGCCGTTGCCAGCGCCGACGCCTTCGTGCGCCAGCATGCCCATGGCGTTACCGCTGCCAAGGGCGGTGAAGGTGCCGCACGGGAATTCTGCGAACTGATCATGCGCGCCCAGGACACCCTGGATGCCGCACAATCCGCCTACCTGTAGGTCCCCCATGCACAAGAACGTTCGCCTCGCCCTGATCCTTGCGCCGCTCGCCGCCCTGCTGATCGCGCTGGGCTACTGGAACATCCGCCCCGAGAGCTTCATGGACCGCCAGGCCCAGCCAGCCGGGGACGAGAACACCATCGACTTCTACGTCATCAACGCAACCAGCGTGCAGTTTCAGGAAGATGGCAAGCGCCACTATGAAATGAGGGCGGACAAACTCGAACACATCAAGGCAAACGATGTGACGATGCTGACCAGACCGGACCTGCAGCTTTACCGAGGCACCGACTACCCTTGGCATGTTCAGAGCGAACGTGGAGAGGTGGGCCCGGAAGGCAAGCAGGTGGAATTGATCGAACAGGTCCGCGTGGCCCGCACCGACCCCAAGGGGCGACCGACCGTCCTGACCACCAGCCGGCTGACCGTGTTCCCGGATCAGGAATATGCGCAGACCGAGCAAGCCGTTAAAATCGACGCCGCCAACGGGGTCACCACGGCACAAGGAATGAAAGCGTACTTGAATGACGGCAGGATGCTCCTGCTGTCCAACGTAAGAGGCCAGCATGAGGTTCGTTAAAACCCTCCCCCTACTGCTCAGCCTGGGCGCCGCACTCGGAAGTGCCAGTGCCTGGGCGCTGCCCAGCGATCGCGACCAGCCTATCCGCGTCCAGGCGGACAGCGCCGAGCTCGACGACAAGCAGGGCGTTGCGGTCTACCGCGGTGACGTGGTCATCACCCAGGGCACCCTGAAGATCACCGGTGATACCGTGACCATCACCCAGAACGCCCAGGGCGAGTTGGATGTGTTCACCTCAGTAGGCAAGCCGGCCTACTACGAGCAGAAGCCGGCCCCGGACAAGCAGATCGTCAAGGCTTACGGGCGCACCATCCAGTACTTCGCCGCCAACGAGCGCATCGTGCTGATCGACCAGGCGAAGGTGATCCAGGAAGGCAATACCTTCGAAGGCGAGAAGATCGTCTACGACACCCGCCGCCAGATCGTCAACGCAGGTCGTGCCACCGGCACCAACGTCGGCACGCCACGCCCGCGCATCGACATGGTCATCCAGCCCAAGAAGCAAGCGGGACAAGCACAGTAATGGCGATCCTCAAAGCCCAGCACCTGGCCAAGAGCTACAAGAGCCGCCAGGTGGTCCGTGACGTCAGCCTGTCCATCGAAAGCGGCCAGATCGTCGGTCTGCTCGGCCCCAACGGTGCCGGCAAGACCACCTGCTTCTACATGATCGTAGGCCTGGTCAAGGCTGATCAGGGCCGTGTCCTGATCGACCAGCAGGATGTCACCCACCAACCCATGCACGGCCGGGCGCGCGCCGGAATCGGCTATCTGCCGCAGGAAGCCTCAATCTTCCGCAAGCTGAGCGTGGCGGACAACATCATGGCGATCCTGGAAACCCGCAAAGACCTGGACCGCGCAGGGCGAAACCGCGAGCTGGAAAGCCTGCTGCAGGAGTTCCACATCAGCCACATTCGCGACAGCCTCGGCATGAGCCTCTCCGGTGGCGAGCGTCGTCGCGTCGAGATCGCCCGCGCACTGGCCACCGCGCCGAAGTTCATCCTGCTGGACGAGCCCTTCGCTGGCGTCGACCCCATCTCCGTGGGCGATATCAAGCAGATCATTCATCACCTCAAGAACAAGGGCATCGGCGTACTCATCACCGACCACAACGTTCGCGAAACCTTGGACATCTGTGAGACGGCCTACATCGTCAACGACGGCCAACTGATCGCAGAAGGCACCGCTGAGGAAATCCTGGCCAACCAGCTGGTCAAGGAAGTCTACCTGGGGCACGAATTCCGTCTCTGAGGCGCGCAGCAGCCCAGAAGGGCGTTGCGCCTGCTGGAAAAATCATTCAAGGTCAGGCATATAATTTGCTTCCTGGTGGCGCCTCGGCGTCCTGTAGTGGATGGCGCACACGCGCCGGCGAATAAGGTGCAAAGCCCTCTGCCATGAAACCATCGCTTGTCCTGAAGATGGGCCAGCAGCTGACGATGACCCCGCAGCTGCAACAGGCCATCCGCCTACTCCAACTCTCCACCCTGGACCTCCAGCAGGAGATCCAGGAAGCGCTGGAGTCCAACCCCATGCTCGAACGCCAGGAGGAAGGGGAAGACTTCGACAACTCCGACCCCATGGCGGAAAGCGAGCAGCAGCCCAACTCCGGTGGTCAGGAAGCCAGCTTCCAGGAAACCACCGTGCCCAGCAACGACAACGAGGGCATCGACGAGGGCGAATGGCACGAGCGTATCCCCAGCGAACTTCCCGTCGATACCGCCTGGGAAGACATTTACCAGACCAGCGCCAGCAGCCTGCCCAGCTCAGATGATGACGAGTGGGACTTCACCTCACGCACCTCCGCCGGGGAAAGCCTGCAGAGCCATCTGCTGTGGCAATTGAACCTCGCCCCTATGTCTGACACAGACCGGCTGATCGGCGTCACCATCATCGACTGCATCAACAACGACGGCTACCTTGAGGAAACGCTCGAGGAGATCACCGAGTCCTTCGACCCTGAACTGGGCATCGAGGTGGATGAGGTCAAGGTCGTTCTCAATCGAATCCAGCAGTTCGAGCCGTCCGGTATCGGCGCGCGTGACCTGCGCGAATGCCTGCTGCTGCAGCTTCGCCAACTGCCGACCGCGACGCCCTGGCTGGGCGAAGCACAGCGCCTCGTCGGCGATTACCTGGACCTGCTCGGTAGCCGCGACTACAGCCAGCTGATGCGCCGCATGAAGCTGAAGGAAGACGAGCTTCGCCAGGTCATCGAGCTGATTCAGGCCCTCAATCCACGCCCAGGCTCGCAGATCGAGGCCAGCGAACCCGAATACGTCGTGCCCGACGTCATCGTTCGCAAGCACAACGACCGTTGGCTAGTCGAATTGAACCAGGAGGCCGTGCCTCGTCTGCGCGTCAATCCGCACTACGCGGGATTCGTCCGTCGTGCCGACTCCAGCGCGGACAACACATTCATGCGCAACCAGTTGCAAGAGGCACGTTGGTTTATCAAGAGCCTGCAGAGCCGCAACGAAACCCTCATGAAGGTGGCCACCCAGATCGTCGAACATCAGCGTGGCTTCCTCGAGTACGGTGATGAGGCCATGAAGCCTCTGGTCCTGCACGACATCGCCGAAGCAGTCGGGATGCACGAGTCCACGATTTCCCGCGTCACCACACAGAAATTCATGCATACCCCTCGTGGCATTTACGAGCTGAAATACTTCTTCTCCAGCCACGTCAGCACCTCCGAAGGTGGCGAATGCTCGTCCACCGCGATCCGCGCGATCATCAAGAAACTGGTGGCCGCCGAAAATGCCAAAAAGCCGTTGAGCGACAGCAAGATCGCTGGTTTACTGGAAGCACAGGGTATCCAAGTGGCCCGCCGCACAGTCGCCAAGTACAGGGAATCTCTTGGCATCGCGCCTTCCAGCGAACGCAAGCGACTGATGTGAGCGGATTGATCCACGCCAAAGTGTTCCGGTGGCAGGCCCGTTAGCCTGTCTCTTACACACGGGCAATAAGGAGAAAGCGGTATGCAAGTCAACATCAGTGGACATCAACTGGATGTGACCGACGCCCTGCGCGACTACGTGATCGAAAAGTTCGAACGCCTGGAGCGCCACTTCGACAAGATAACCAACGTGCAAGTGATCATGCAGGTCGAAAAGCTGAAGCAGAAGATCGAGGCCACCCTGCACATCGCAGGTGGTGAGGTCGTCGCCAACGCCGAGCATGAAGACATGTACGCCGCCATCGACCTGCTGACCGACAAACTCGACCGCCAACTGATCAAGCACAAGGAAAAGCAGCTCAACCGCCAGCAGGGCGCGGCCGTCCGCTGACCTACCCCCTCCCCTATGATCCGACTTGAGCAAATACTGACCCCCGGCCGTTCACTCGTGAACGTGCCGGGTGGCAGCAAGAAACGCGTGCTGGAACAGATCGCCAACCTCGTCGCACGCGACCTGGTGGATCTCGACTCGCAAGACATCTTCGAAAGCCTCGTGGCCCGAGAAAAGCTCGGCTCGACCGGCTTCGGCAACGGCATCGCCATTCCCCACTGTCGCCTTCAGGGCTGCGCAGCACCGGTGAGTGCGGTGCTGCGCCTGGATGCGCCTGTAGATTTCGACGCCATCGATGGCGCCCCTGTGGACCTGCTGTTCGTACTGCTGGTCCCCGAAGCGGCGACCGATGAACACCTTGAGCTGCTGCGCCAGATCGCCAGCATGCTCGACCGCAGCGACGTTCGGGATCGCCTGCGTCACGCGCGGGACAGCGAGGATCTGTACCAGGTGGTCGTCGACGTGCAGAACGCACAGTAGGCACCGGGATGCGCCTGGTCATCGTCAGTGGTCGTTCCGGGTCCGGCAAGAGCACAGCCCTCGACGTTCTTGAGGACAACGGCTTCTACTGCATCGACAACCTCCCCGCCGGACTCCTTCCCGAACTCGCCGAGCGTGCACTGCTGCACACCGAACTGCTTCACCCGCAGGTCGCGGTTTCCATCGACGCCCGCAATCTGCCGAGCCAGCTCCAGCGTTTCCCGGAGCTGCTCGCCGAGGCCCGCGCCAAGCACATCCTCTGCGACCTGCTGTACCTAGATGCGGACGAGGAGACGCTGCTCAAGCGCTTCTCCGAGACCCGCCGGCGCCACCCGCTGACCACCGAGAACCGATCCCTGGCCGAGGCCATCCACGACGAGAGCAAATTGCTCGCGCCGATTGCCGACCTCGCCGACCTCAAGATCGACACCACGCACCTGAACCTCTATCAACTGCGTGACACCATCAAGCTGCGCCTGCTCAACAAGCCCGAGCCCGGCACCGCCTTCCTGGTGGAGTCCTTCGGTTTCAAGCGCGGCATGCCGGTGGACGCCGATTTGGTTTTCGACGTGCGCTGCCTGCCCAATCCCTACTGGAAGCCCGACCTACGGGACTTTTCCGGGCTCGACAGCGTGGTCGCCGACTACCTGGCCGCCCAGCCCGATGTCGAGGAGATGTATCAGGACATCGTCGGCTACCTGAACAAATGGCTGCCCCGGTTCGCCGCCAGCAACCGTGCCTACGTCACCATCGCCATCGGCTGCACCGGCGGTCACCACCGCTCCGTGTACCTCGCCGAGCGCATTGGACGCACCCTCAAGCCGCTTCTCAAGAACGTTCAGGTTCGCCACCGCGACCTCACCTGATAAGGACCCCACGCGATGCCAGCCTGTGAAATCACCATCTGCAACAAGCTCGGCCTGCACGCACGCGCTGCGGCGAAGTTCGTTGGCGTTGCAGGCCGCTTCCCGTGCCAGGTCCGCGTCGGACGCTCCCCGGAAAGCTTGGTGGACGGCAAGAGCATCATGGCCGTGATGATGCTGGCCGCGGGCAAAGGCACCCCCATTCACCTGCACACCGAAGGGGACCAGGGGGACGAAGCCCTCAACGCCCTGATCGAGTTGATCAACAACAAGTTCGACGAAGGCGAATAGCCACCCCCTCGCTACACCAGCGCCGTATCCAGCACCATCATCAGGCAGAAGCCGAACGCCAGGCCCAGGCTACCGGCCACCGGATGTCCTCGCCTATGGCACTCAGGAATGATCTCGTGGGTTACTGCGAAAAGCATTGCACCCGCAGCCAGGGCCAGGCCCCACGGCAGCAGCAAGGTCGAGACCTGCACCAGCCACGCACACAAGAGCGAAAACAGTGGCTCCACTAACCCGGATGCAGCGCCAATCAACAGCGCCTTCCCTCGGGACATCCCAGCACCCGCCAGTACCAGGGAAATGATCAGCCCCTCCGGCAGATCCTGCAGGGCAATGCCCAGTGCCAGGCTGTCAGCACCGGCCAAACCCGCTCCGGCCGCCACCCCCACCGCCATGCCTTCCGGAATGTTGTGCACCACGATGGCAATCACGAATAGCACCACCCGGGGGGCCAGGCGAACGCCAGCCCCAGCATCGACGGGTAACGCGTGATCCGGCAGCAAGCGCCCCAGGCCGAACAGCGCGCTGGCCCCCAACAGCAAGCCAATGCTGACCAGAAACCCAGCCGACCACCGGGAAAACCCCAGTTGCCCCGCCGCCTCCAGTCCTGGCATCAGCAGCGAAAACACCGTCGCTGCCAGCATCACACCGGCCCCGAAACCAAGCAGGGCATTGGACGCTCGAGCCGACAGACTGCCCAGGCACAGTACCGGCAGGGCGCCAACGGCCGTGCCCAAGGCACAGAGGCTCCCAGCCATCAGCGCATGCCAAAGGTGCGGCTCCAGCACCCGCTCGGTAGCCAACAGCGCCCGCCACCCCAGCAGCAGCGCCCCGATCAACACCAGGGCGATACCCAACACCTGCCGAAGCGACAAGCCGCTGGGCAGGCCCGACCCCACCAGCCGCCGTCGACGGGCCAGGAACGGTACACGCAAGGGCGCAGCCATCAGGCAAGCGCCTCTCGATAGCGCCGCTCAACCTCGACCCAATCCACCACGTTGTAAAAGGCCCCGATGTACTCCGGTCGGCGGTTCTGGTAGCGCAGGTAATAGGCGTGTTCCCACACGTCCAGCCCCAGCACCGGCGTGTTGCCATGCATAAGCGGACTGTCCTGGTTACCGGTACTCTCCACCACCAGACCTCGTTCGGGCGTTACCGACAACCATGCCCAGCCACTGCCGAAGCGCCTCAGCGCTGCCTGCGTAAAAGCCTCCTTGAAGGCGGCGAAACCGCCCAGCTCCGCTTCGATGGCCGTGCGCAGGGTTCCACCGGGCTCACCGCCACCTGACGGCGACATCACGGTCCAGAACAGGCTGTGGTTCGCATGCCCGCCCCCGTTGTTGATCACCGCCACGCGCAAGGCCTCGGGCAGCTCATCGAGGCGAAGCAGCACCTGCTCCACCGGCAGATGCCCGAGCGAGTTGCCCTCCAGCGCCGCGTTCAGGTTGTTCACGTAGGCCTGGTGGTGCTTGCTGTGGTGGATTTCCATGGTGGCCGCATCGATGTGCGGTTCCAGAGAGTCGTAGGCATAGGGCAAGGCAGGCAAGACGTAAGGCATGGAGGATGTTCCTCTCTCAGTGGTATTGGCGGCTCATGGCGGGTGCCCGACGGGCGACGGGGGTGCCGCCATCCAGCAAACGATCGGTGCGCGGGTAGGTACCGTGCTCCTGGATGAAGTGCATCAGCGTGGCGTAGGTCCGCCCACTGTGGCGCTGCGCCATCTCCCGCAGGTCCTGCGGCTGGCGCGCGTCATACACCAGTTGCAGCAGCCTCTCGTGGCAGGCACAGAGGTACTCTGCGGTTTCTTCCGGCTGCTCCAGCATCAGGTGCAGATCGCCCAGGTTGTGGTACGAAACCACCAGTGCCGATACCGCCTCGGCCGGCTCCGGCCAGCGCTCCAGCAACATCTGCGCCTGAGCGAGCGCGCGCAGGTAAAGCTCGCGCGCCTCGATCCAGTCCCCTTCTTGGAAATAGCGGTTGCCCGCTGTGATGATGCGTTTCCAATATTCCATGCGACACCTCCAGGACAGGAGCGCCACCGGAATGGCGCCCGGTGGGGCGGTTAGAGGCCGCCCTCGGTGAGTTTCTCGGGGTTGAGCAACTGCTCCAGTTCGCCCCGGGACAGCGCGGTGTGCTCCTCGGCCACATCGATCACCGGGCGTCCCTCGCGGTAGGCCTGCTTGGCGATTTCCGCCGCCTTCAGGTAACCGATGATGGGATTCAGCGCCGTCACCAGGATGGGGTTGCGCGACAGCGCTTCCTTCAGCTTCGGTTGGTTGACGGTGAAGCTCGCCACGGCGCGGTCCGCCAGCAGGCGGCTGCTGGTGGTGAGCACCTGCAGGCTGCCCAGCAGGTTATGGGCCACCAGCGGCAGCATCACGTTCAGTTCGAAGTTGCCGGACTGCCCCGCCAGGGTGATGGCGGCGTCGTTGCCGATCACCTGGGCGGCCACCATCGCCGTCGCTTCCGGAATCACCGGGTTGACCTTTCCCGGCATGATCGAAGAGCCCGGCTGCAGGGCCTCCAGCTCGATTTCTGCCAGTCCGGCAAGCGGCCCCGAGTTCATCCAACGCAGGTCGTTGGCAATCTTCATCAGCGACACAGCCACCGTCTTCAACTGACCGGACAAGGCCACCGCAGTGTCCTGGGAGCCGATCAGGGCGAAGAAGTTGCTGCCTGGGACGAAGTGCAGAGCAGTCAGGGTATTCAGCTCATCGCAGAAACGTTCGGCAAAACGCGGATGGGCGTTGATCCCGGTGCCCACCGCCGTGCCGCCCTGGGCCAGTTGCTGCAGGCTCGGCAGCAGCCCACGTAGGTGCTCGATGTTGCTTTGCACCTGCTGTGCCCAGCCGTCGAGCACCTGGCTCATGCGCACCGGCATGGCATCCATCAGGTGGGTACGCCCGGTCTTCACATAAGGACGGACCGCCAGGGACTTCTCACACAGCACCTGCAGCAGATGACCCAGCGCCGGCAGCAGGCCCTCGGTGAGTTCGATGGCCGCGCTGATGTGGATGCTGGAGGGAATCACATCATTGCTGCTCTGCCCGCAGTTCACATGGTCGTTGGGGCTGACGGGCTCGCCGAGCAGGCGCCCGGCCAACGTGGCGATCACCTCGTTGGCGTTCATGTTGGAACTGGTGCCGGAGCCGGTCTGGAACACATCCACCGGGAAGTGCGCCATGAAGTCCGTAGCCAGCAGCTCCTGGCAGGCCCCCACGATGGCATCGCCCATGGCCGGGCTGATCTGCTCCAGTTCCACATTGGCGCGGGCCGCAGCCGCCTTGGCCAGGATCAGGGCACGGATGAAGGGTGCCGGCATCCGCAGGCCGGATACCGGGAAGTTGTTCACTGCCCGCTGGGTCTGAGCGCCATAGAGGGCATGGGCGGGCACGGCCAGCTCGCCCATGCTGTCGCGTTCGATTCGGGTGTCAGTCACGCTGGGCTCCTTCTTCGGGATCGTGGTAACGGAGGGACGGCGCCAGGTCCAGGGTCGCCAGGCGCCATTGCAGCGCGCGAAGGCGGCGCTGCAGGGCAGAGCTGCGCGCGTGGTGGCGCAGCTCCTGCAGGGGGAGGTAGGCGTAGTCCAGGCACTGCGCCCGCCAGTGGGCCGGGAGCGCGCGGTCTTCCGCGCTGCGCAGCAGCAGGTCGAGGCAGGCCTCGAAGATGCGCCAGGGCGAGGCGCCTTGGCGCTCGGCCAGTTGCCGGGCCTCGTTCAGGTAACGCACCAGCAGGCGCGGCTCATCCGGACACAGCGCGCAGCGGATGCGCAGGCCGGTCGAGCGCCAGCGGGCGGTAGCCGGGTTTTCCTCGCGGCAGGACTGCATGGCAAACCTCTAACGAAAATCATTCGCGAATGAGAATAATAATATTTAGAGATAATTACCAGGCGCCGTTGTGCAAGCCCGCACGCCAGCCGTGGGCCGCGCTTCGATGAAAGCGCTTGAAAAAGCGGGAAAAGAAACGAAAACGCGCCCATTGGGCGCGTTCTCAGGGACGGAGCATGTAGAAGCGATCAGCTGCCAGCAACAGTCATCCGCTCGATCAACACCGAGCCAGTGCGGATGTTGCCGCGCATCTCCAGGTCGGAGCCCACAGCGAGGATCTGGCGGAACATGTCCTTCAGGTTGCCGGCGATGGTCACTTCCTGCACCGGGAACTGGATCTCGCCATTCTCCACCCAGTAGCCGGCCGCACCACGGGAATAATCACCGGTGACCATGTTCAGCCCCTGTCCCATCAGCTCAGTCACCAGCAGGCCACGCCCCATGCGGCGCAGCAGCGCCTTCTGGTCTTCCGGGCCATGGCTGACGAACAGGTTGTGCACACCACCGGCATTGGCCGTGCTCGGCAGGCCGAGCTTGCGCCCGGAATAGGTGCCCAGCACATAGGACACCAGGTCGCCCTTCTCCACGAACGGCTTGGCGTAGGTGGCCAGGCCATCGTTGTCGAACGCTGCACTGGCCATGGCGCGCGGGATGTGCGGGCGCTCGTCGATGCTCAGCCATTCGGGGAACAGGCGCTGGCCCAGCGCGCCCTCCAGGAAGGAAGACTTGCGGTACAGGTTGCCGCCGGAAATGGCCGACAGGAAGCTGCCGAACAGCCCCGTGGCCAGCTCCGCCGCGAACAGCACCGGCACCTCGCAGGTGGGTACCGCCCGGGCCCCCAGGCGGCTGACGGTACGCTCGGCGGCGCGGCGACCGATGCTCGCCGGGTCCGCCAGTTGGGTGCCAATGCGGTTCACGTCGTACCAGTAGTCGCGCTGCATCTGGCCTTCGCTACCGCCGATCATCACGCAGCTCAGGCTGTGGCGGGTGCTGGCGTAGCCCCCGACGAAGCCATGGCTGTTGCCGTACACGCGGCAGGCCTGGTGGGTGCTGAGGGTGGTGCCGTCGGCATTGGTGATGCGCGGATCGGCATCGAAGGCCGCTGCCTCGCAAGTGAGCGCCAGCTCCACCGCCTGCTCCGGGCTGATGGCCCAGGGGTGGTAGAGGTCCAGCTCCGGCAGGTCGCGAGCCATCAGGGCCGGGTCGGCCAGCCCCGCGCAGTCGTCTTCCGAGGCGTGCTTGGCAATCGCCAGGGCCGCCGCCACGGTCTCGCGAATGGCATCCTCGCCGCTGGCCGAGGTGCTCGCCGAGCCCTTGCGCTGCCCCACATAAAGGGTGATGCCGAAACCCTGATCACGGTTGAACTCCACCGTCTCCACCTCGCGCTGGCGCACCGTGGTGGACAACCCCTGTTCCATCGACACCGCCACCTCGCATGCCGTCGCGCCCTGACGGGCGGCCTCGGCGATGATGCGCTCTACCTGCGCCTGCAGCTCCGGAAGGGCCTGCGGGCCAACACCTTGTACGTCACTCATAGCCACTCCGATTTCTCAAACCCGTTTCGACGGGGCGGGCGCCGCGCACCCTGCCCCACCCGCCGCGAACGCGGCGCCAGCCGGGACGGACAATCCCCCTCCGACTGGTTATCATGGCGGCGTTTTCCACTGGACCACCCCCATGCCTGAATATCTCGACGACGACTTCTCCGGAGAGAAGAGCAAGTCCCAGGTCAAACGCGAGCTGCAGGCCCTGCAGGACCTGGGCGAACGCCTGACCACCCTCAAGCCCGACATGCAGGACAAGCTCCCGCTCACCGATGCGCTGCGCAAGGCCCTGATCGAGGCGCCCAAGCACAAGGCTCACATCGCCCGCAAACGCCACCTGCAGTACATCGGCAAGCTGATGCGCGAGCAGGATGTCGAGGCCATCGTCGCCATGGTGGACCAGGTCGACAACACCACCCGCGAATACAACGAGCGCTTCCACAGCCTCGAGCGCTGGCGTGATCGCCTGATCGCCGGCGACGACGAAACCCTCGAAGCCTTCGTGGCCGACTACCCGGACACCGACCGCCAGCACCTGCGCGGCCTGATCCGCCATGCCCAGCACGAAGCGGCCCGCAACAAACCGCCCGCCGCCGCACGCAAGGTCTTCAAGTACATCCGCGAACTGGACGAAATCCAGCGCGGCCTGCGCTGAAGACCGCCACGGGCCCGCACCCCGGCCACGCCGGGGCCAACGGCCCGTAACACCGCGCCGCATCAGGCGCCGGTGCCTCCCACAGTGATCGCATCGATCTTCAGCGTCGGCTGACCGACGCCCACGGGCACCGACTGCCCGTCCTTGCCACATGTCCCCACACCGCTGTCCAGCGCCAGGTCGTTGCCCACCATAGACACCCGGCTCATCGCCTCCGGCCCGTTGCCGATCAACGTCGCGCCCTTCACCGGCGCGGTGATCTTGCCGTTCTCGATCAAATACGCCTCGCTGGTGGAGAACACGAACTTGCCGCTGGTGATGTCCACCTGGCCACCGCCGAGGTTGGCGCAGTAGATGCCGCGTTGGACCGAGGCGATGATTTCTTCCGGGTCGCTTTCACCCGCCAGCATGTAGGTGTTGGTCATGCGCGGCATCGGCAGATGCGCGTAGGACTCTCGACGGCCGTTGCCGGTGGGCGCCACACCCATCAGCCGCGCATTGAGCTTGTCCTGCATGTAGCCCTTGAGCACGCCGTTCTCGATCAGCGTGGTGCACTGGGTCGGGGTGCCTTCGTCGTCCACGCTCAGCGAACCACGGCGACCGGCCAGGGTGCCGTCATCGACGATGGTGCACAGGCTGGAGGCGACCTTCTCGCCGATGCGGCCGCTGTAGGCCGAACTGCCCTTGCGGTTGAAATCGCCTTCCAGGCCGTGGCCCACCGCCTCGTGCAGCAGCACGCCGGACCAGCCGGCACCCATCACCACCGGCAGCGTACCGGCCGGTGCCGGCACCGCTTCCAGGTTCACCAGCGCCTGGCGCAGCGCCTCGCGGGCGTAGCCCATGGCGCGGTCTTCCTGGAGGAAGTAGCGGTAGTCGGTCCGCCCGCCGCCACCATGTCCGCCGCGCTCGCGGCGACCGTTCTGCTCGACGATCACACTGACGTTGAAACGCACCAGCGGGCGCACATCGCTGCCCAGGCTGCCGTCGCTGGCGGCCACCAGCACATGCTCCCAGACCCCCGCCATGCTCACGGTGACCTGCTTGATGCGCGGGTCGAGCGCGCGGGTGGCCTGGTCGATGCGCTGCAGCAGCGCGACCTTCTCGGCACGGCTGATCACGTCCAGCGGGCTGTCCGGCGCATAGAGCCGGGCCACTTCGGGGCTGGCGAATGCCTGCACGCGACCCTGCTGCCCGGCCCGGGCGATGGAGCGGGCCGCGCGGGCCGCCTGGCTCAGCGCCTCGGGGGTGATGGCGTTGCTGTAGGCGAAGCCGGTCTTCTCGCCGGACTGGGCACGCACGCCCACGCCCTGGTCGAGGTGGAAGCTGCCGTCCTTGACGATGCCGTCTTCCAGCACCCAGGACTCGGAAACCAGCCCGTGGAAATACAGGTCGGCGGCATCGATGCCCGGACCGGCCAACTCGCCGAGGACACCCTGCAACTGCTCGATGGCAAGGCCGCCCGGTGCCAGCAGGCGGTCACTGACGGATAACAACATCTGGCTCATAGCTACTCCGTAAGCACCGGCGCGGGTTCGGCCGGCGTCTTGAATCGTCTGTGTGCCGTCACCGGCATTCGTTGGCGGATTGCCCGCTGCTCCTCGGCATCGCGCCGGGCCAGCAGCACCGCCTCACCCTTTCCGACCTCGGCCAGGACACGCCCCCATGGATCGACGATAGCCGAATGCCCATGGGTTTCCCGTGGCCCCGGATGAACGCCGCCCTGCCCGGCCGCCAGCAGGTAACACTGGGTCTCTATGGCGCGGGCGCGCACCAGCACCTCCCAATGTGCCGCACCGGTAACCGCCGTGAACGCCGACGGCGCGGTGATCAACTCGGCCCCGGCCTCGCGCAATGCGCCGTACAGCTCGGGGAAGCGCAGGTCATAGCAGACCGTCAGCCCCAGCCGCCCGACCGGCGTATCGGCCAGCACCACGTGGTCGCCGAAGGCGTAGTCGTCGGACTCGCGATAGCGCCCCCGCGCATCGGCCACGTCCACATCGAACAGGTGGATCTTGTCGTAGCGCACGACCCGCTCGCCGTGCTCATCCACCAGCAGCGAGCAGGCGTTGGGCTTGGCGTCCGGGCAGCCTTCGGGTGGCAGCGGCAAGGTGCCGGCCACGATCCATAACCTGAGGTCGCGAGCGGTCTGTTTCAACCAGGGCAGGATCGGCCCTTCGCCACGGGCCTCGGCCTGGCCCAACCGAGCCAGGTCGCGCCGGCCCATGGCGGCGAAGTTCTCCGGCAGCACGGCCAGGCGCGCGCCCTGCCCTGCCGCGTCGGCCAGCAGGCGCCGAGCGGCGTCGAGGTTGGCCAGGACATCGTCCTGGCTGGTCATCTGGATTACCGCGAACTCCATGGCGTCCTCCGGCGTACGACAACGGCCATGCAACGGCCCGTCATGAATCGGGTTTCTCGAACGGCTTGTCGAAGGTGAACTTCGGGTCCTGCAGGGGGCCGCGCACCTTGTACTGCACGCTGGCGAAGCGGGCGACCCGGTCCCCCAGCAGCTTGTCCACCACGAACAACGCACCGCCAATGGCCGGGGCGCCGACGATCAGTGCGGCAAGCGGCAGGTTGTTGGTCACCGGCAGGGTCACCAGCAGCTTGGCGTCGATGCTCTCGTGGGCCATGTCCAGGGTGCCATTGAGCTCCAGCCCGCTGGAGGGCCCTTCGAGCACGATGGGCTTGCGGGTCACAAAGACCCCGTCGGTGCCCTCCAGCACGCCCTTCACCCGGTCGTAGGCCAGGCCCTTGCCCAGCAGGTCGGAGAAGTCCAGGCGCAGGCGGCGGCCGATGGAGTTGAAGTTGAGCAGGCCAAACACTCGCAGGGCCTGGGCACTGCCGTCGGCCTCGACGAACTGCCCCTTGCGCAGCGCGGCATCGAGGGAACCGTTGAAGCGCTTCAGGCTGACCCAGGCCGGCGAGCCGGGCCAGCGCCCGTCCACATCTAGACGGAAGCGCTCGCTGGTGGCGGTGGGCGCGTACTTCCAGGCCAGCAGCACGTCGGCGAGGTTCTTGCCTTCCAGGCGCCCCTTGTACCAAGTGCTGCTGGCGTCCACGCTGCCCTCCCAGCCAAGGGTACCGTCGATGTGCAGCCCCTTGAGGTCCAGCGACAGCTCGCTGAACTGGGTGCCTCTGGCCACTGGACGTGCCTTGAACGACCAGGCCCCCAGTGGCTCATCGCCAAGCTGAACCTGGGCGATGCGCACGTCCAGCGCGGGCAGGGAACGGGGGTCGTGATCCTTGAGCGGGTCGGGACCAGGGGTATCGGCCTTGTCGTCGGCCGGCTTGGGCAGGCGCAGACGCGCCAGGTCCAGTACCACCGGTGCACCCTGAGCGTCCGGCAGGCTGATGGCGCCCTGCAGCAGGTCGCTGTCCAGGTCCACCTTCCAGGCCGCTTCACCCCGCTGCAGGCCAACGCGGAAGTCCTGCAACTCCAGCCCCATGCCGCTGAACCGGCCGATGCGCAGGTCGGCACTTTGCAGCAAGCCGACGGCATTGCCGGCATCCTTCTCGGCGTAACGCTGGCGCACGGCCTGCCAGGCATCCAGGTCGAGGTCATCCAGCACGCCGCGCACGCGCACGCCACGGGTGGTGGGCAGCACGGCACGCCCGGAGCCGAGCATCAGCTCGCCACGGGCGCCGGAGAAATCGTTCGCAGGAGCCGCCAGCGTCAGATCGGCAAGGTCGGCGTACTGGAACCAGTAACGGCGTTCGGCGCCATCCAGGGTCATGCGCCACTGGCTGTCACGCACAGTCTCGGCAGACTTGCCGAAGGGCGCCGGCAGGTCGATGGCCACGCCCTTGAGGGACGAATCCACTTTCAGTTGACTGTCCTTGCCGTCCAGCAGCAGGTCGAGCCGATAGGGCACCGCGCCGCTGACCGGCAACGGGCGATTGACACCGAGCCAGTTGGTCAGGTCCTTCAGCGCCACCACGCCATTGGCCTGGATGCGGCTGCGCGCCTGCCCCTTGCGGCCTTCGGCCGTGGCACGGGCAACGACGTCGCGACCGAAGACCCGGGCACGGATGTCCTTGCCACTCAGACCGCTGGCCGTGTCGTAGCGGAAGGCACCGTTCAGGGCGCTGAGTTCGAGGCTGGGAATGGAGAAGCGCAGGCGCGCGTCCTGGGTGGCCAGGTCGACCACCACACGGGGCTCACCGCCAGCCTTCGCCAGGGGGATGTCCAGGTCCAGGTTGCCGTCCAGGGTGCCTTCGCCCTGCCAGCCGGCCATGATCTGCGCGGCGGGAGTCGGTGCCTGCTGGAGGATCTTCAAAGCGTCAGTGAAGCTGCTGTCGAGTCGGGCGCTCAGCTTGAGATGAGGTACCTTGCCGCTGTCCACGTGGGGCACGTCGGCGTGGACGTCACTGACCTGGCTGTCGAGGATGCGGCCGCTGGGTACCCGCACCCGCACGCCGGTGTGCTCGACGAACACGTCACCGCGGGCCTCAGCCAGGGTCGGCCAGCCGGGCTGGTAATCAAGCTGGGCGTCACGCACCTTGAAGAACAGGCTGATGGAGCGCGCCTCCGGCGGCGAGGCGTTCCGCAAGGAGCCCTGGTACTGGAAGAAGCCTTCGTCGATGCTGCCGCCCTTGATGGAACGCTTGAGCCACCCCGCCAGCTCCGGGCTGAGGCCGGGGGACAGGGTCGGCAGGTATTTCTCGGTGAAACGCGCATCGCCCTGGCTGAGACCGACGCGCAGGTCCATGTAGTCCTCGCCGTCAGGGTCGCGCAGCAGGCGGATGAGGAAGTCCCCGGCGATATGGCCCTCCTCGCCTTCCACCCGCAGATAGGGGGCAGCCAGGGTGAAAGCCTGCTCGTCCAGCGTCCAGGTCAGCCGGGCGTGGGCTTCGCGGTAGTACCAGGGCTTGGGGAACAGATCGTCGAGGTGCAGGGCGAAATCATCGGCGTCCAGACGCAGCTCGCCGCCAGCCAGGCTGCCAGTCAGGCTGCCACTGACGTTCTCCGCCGCCGGCGCACCGCGCACAGCGCCGAAGCTGAGGCGTTCCAGGTTGGTGCTGTAGGTCAGACGTTGACCGAGAGGGGCATCCGGGCGCCAGGTGGCCTGTACGTTGCGCAGGGCGCCCTTGGGGTCGAGGCCGTCCACCAGTTCCCGCGCCAGGTCGTTGAGGGGCGCAAGCCCCTTGACCAGGGGCACCAAGGGTTGCAGGTCAATGCGGTCAGCGCGCACACGCCACTCCCGCGCGCCGTCGCTGCCGCCCTCTTCGGCCAGCAGGTGCACGCCGCCCCAGCGCTGTTCGCCCACGGTCATGGCCAGGGAGTCCAACTGCAGTCTCATGCCGGAAGCGGTGCGGTCGAAATAGGCGTCCACCGCGAGGTCCTGGAGGGTCACGGCTGCCTGGTCGCGGCGGCCGCCTTTCAGCTCACCGATCCGCAACCGACTCACCGCACGGCGCAGCTCGCCACGGGCCCACTCCGCCCACAGTTCACCGCCGCCCAGCACCTTGCTCAAGCGCCAGTCGCTGGCGAGCGATTGGGGCAGCCAGCGGGCCCAATCGGTCTGAGGCAGGCTCAGGTAGGCACGGGCTTCGCTGGCCAGCCAGTCCTCGGGGTCCAGGCGGGTATCCAGACGCAGGCTCAGGGGCTGCCCATCGGCCAGCACCAGGCGCCCCTCCAGTTGCTGGGACGATGCGCTACCGGAAAGCGCTGCCTCCACATAGGTGAAGGTCACCGGCTGCTGCTGCCAGGGCTGAACGGTGACCTGGCTGTTGACCAGCGCGAACCGCCCCACGGACTGGAAACCCTGGATCAACTGGGCGGGACGCAGCGCGGGGGAATCGGGGCGGGCCGGCATGCCCGCGACGGCCCAATGGCCGCTTTCATCCTGCACCACCTGCAGGTTCAGGCCGTCTAGTTCGATGCTGGCCAGCCTGGGCGCACGCTGCAGGAGGCTGCCGAGCACATCCGGCACCAGTCGGACCTGATCCAGCCGCAGCACCTCGTCGCCCTGGCCGATGACCACGTCACGGGCCACCACCACGGGTGCAAAGCCCTGCCAGCTGCCTTCCAGGGCACCGATCTCGACATCCTGGCCCAAGGCATCGCTGGCGCGGGTGCGCAGGTCGTCGCGGTATTCGGCCACCATCGGCACCAGCTGCCGACCGAGGCTGACATAGAGCGCGGCCAACACCAGCCCCAGTGCACAGAGGGCCAGGAGGGTTCTTAGGAGGGTGACCAGTAGCAGACCCTGGCGCGCCATTCAGCGGGGGCCCTCAGAGCAGGACGACATCGTACTGCTCCTGGGAATACATGGCCTCGACCTGGAACTTGATGGTGCGCCCGATGAAGGCCTCCAGGTCGGCGACATTGCCGGACTCCTCGTCCAGCAGGCGGTCCACCACCTTCTGGTTGGCCAGCACTCGGTAGCCCTCGGCCTGGTAGGCGCGGGCCTCGCGGAGGATTTCGCGGAAGATCTCGTAGCAGATGGTTTCCGGCGTCTTCAGCATGCCGCGCCCCTGACAGCTCGGGCAGGGCTCGCAGAGGTTCTGCATGAGGCTTTCGCGGGTGCGCTTGCGGGTCATCTGCACCAGGCCGAGTTCGGTGATGCCGATGATGTTGGTCTTGGCGTGGTCGCGCTCCAGCTGCTTCTCCAAGGTCCGCAGGACCTGCCGCTGGTGCTCCTCGTCTTCCATGTCGATGAAGTCGATGATGATGATCCCGCCGAGGTTGCGCAGGCGCAGTTGGCGGGCAATGGCGGTGGCGGCCTCGAGGTTGGTCTTGAAGATGGTCTCTTCCAGGGTCCGGTGACCGACGAAGGCACCGGTGTTCACGTCGATGGTGGTCATCGCCTCGGTGGGGTCGATGATCAGGTAGCCGCCGGACTTGAGCAGCACCTTGCGCTCCAGGGCCTTCTGGATTTCGTCCTCGACGCCGTACAGATCGAAGATCGGCCGCTCGCCGGGGTAGTGCTCCAGGCGGTCGGCGATCTCGGGCATCAGCTCGTCGACGAACTGGGTGACCTTCTGGAAGGTCTCGCGGGAGTCGATGCGGATCTTCTCGATGCGCGGATTCACCAGATCACGCACGGTGCGCAGGGCCAGGCTCAGGTCCTCGTAGATCACCGAGGGAGTGGAGGCGGTCTGCATCTGCCCGGAAATCTGCTCCCAGAGGCGACGCAGGTAGCGGATGTCCACCAGGATATCTTCACGGCGGGCACCATCGGCAGCCGTGCGCAGGATGAAGCCACCGGCTTCCTCGATGCCCTCGGCAGCCACGCAATCGGCCACCACCTGCTTGAGGCGCTCACGCTCGGCTTCGTCCTCGATCTTCAGGGAGATGCCCACATGGGCGGTACGCGGCATGTACACCAGGTAGCGCGAGGGGATCGATAACTGGGTGGTCAGGCGTGCGCCCTTGGTGCCGATGGGGTCCTTGGTGACCTGCACCACAAGGCTCTGCCCCTCATGGACCAGCGCGCTGATGTTCTCCACCGCGGTGCCTTCGCGGGTGGAGATTTCCGAGGCGTGGATGAAGGCGGCACGGTCCAGGCCGATGTCGACGAAAGCCGCCTGCATGCCCGGCAGCACACGCACCACCTTGCCCTTGTAGATGTTGCCGACGATGCCGCGACGCTGGGTACGCTCGACGTGCACTTCCTGCAGCACGCCGTTCTCCACCACCGCCACGCGCGATTCCATCGGCGTGATATTGATCAGAATCTCTTCGCTCATGCTGAAAACCTACCTGAGGCGCTGCCAACAAGGAATGCCGAACTGCCCGAGTAGTTCCGCCGTTTCCAGCAACGGTAGCCCGACCACGGCGGAATAGCTGCCCTGCAGATCGGCGACGAAGACCGCCCCCAGGCCCTGGATGGCATAGCCACCGGCCTTGTCGCTGGGCTCGCCGCTGGCCCAGTAGGCCTCGCGCTCGGCCGGGGAGATGTCGCGGAAGCGCACCTGACTGGTCACCAGACGGGAGAGGCAGCGGGAGCTGTCGATCAGGGCCACGGCGGTGAGCACCTGGTGTTCGCGCCCGGAGAGCGCGGCCAACATGGCCAGCGCGTCCTCGCGGTCCAGGGGCTTGCCGAGGATGCGACCGTCCAGCACCACGGCAGTGTCGGCACCCAGTACGCAGTGGCCGTCGCTCGCAGCACCCAGCGCTGCCAGGCCGGCGGCGGCCTTTTCCCGGGCCAGGCGCTCGACGTAAGCCGGCGCGGATTCACCGGGCAGCGGGGTTTCATCGATGGGAGCGCCCAGGGGCTGGAAGGGAACGCCGATCTGCGCCAGCAGTTCGCGGCGGCGGGGCGATCCGGAGGCCAGGTGGAGCGTGGCCATGCAGACTTCTCCATGTCGAGAAGGCCCCGCGGCATGGCCGCAAGGCGATCAGTGGACGTTGAGGCGCCGACTCAGGCCGCGCATGGCGGCGAAGATCCAGGGCCAGAGCAGCCCGCTCACCAGGGCGGGCAGAAGGAACAAGAGGGTCGGCGGGCGGTTGCCGGTGAGGGCGTTGAGCCAGAGCTGCACCAGTTGCGCCAGACCGAAGACCACCATCAGCACCAGGCTCTGCTGCCACATGGGGAACATGCGCAGGCGCTGGTGAAGATTGAGCACGAGGAAAGTGACCAGGGCCAGCACCAGGGCGTTCTGCCCCAGCAGCGAGCCGTAGAGCACATCCTGGGCGATGCCGACGATCCAGGCGGTGGTCATGCCCACGCGCTGGGGCAGCGCCAGGGTCCAGTAGGTCAGCAGCAGGGCGGGCCACAGCGGGCGACCGACCTCCATGAAACTGGGCATCGGTGCAACGCTGAGCAGCAGGGAGACCAGCAGGCTGAAGCCGATCACCCAGCCATTGCGGGGGCGCGCAGTGGCCATCAGTGGTTGCCTCGGGAAGCGGGAGCCGCCTGGGCAGGCGCAGCGGGAGCGGCTGCCGGCGCCGGGGATGCAGCAGGTGCCGCAGCCGGTGCCGGCTGCGCAGCGCCCTGGGGCTGAGCGGCCTTGCTGGCGGCCTCGCGGTCAGCGGCTTCCTGGGCCTCGGCAGCGGCGTTGGCACGCTCCTCGGGGCTCCGGGTGTCAGTGAATACCAGCAGCACGTAACGGCTGCGGTTGAGGGCGGCAGTGGGCACCGCGCGGACGATGGCGAAGGGCTGGCCAGAGTCGTGGATCACTTCCTTGACGGTGGCCACCGGGTAGCCTGCCGGGAAGCGCTGACCCATGCCGGAACTCACCAGCAGGTCGCCTTCCTTGATGTCGGCCGTGTCGGCCACATGGCGCAACTCCAGGCGCTCCGGGTTACCGGTGCCGCTGGCAATGGCGCGCAGGCCGTTTCGGTTCACCTGCACCGGGATGCTGTGGGTGGTGTCGGTGAGCAGCAGCACGCGGGAGGTGTAAGGCATGACTTCCACCACCTGCCCCATCAGGCCCCGGGCATCGAGCACCGGCTGACCGAGAAACACACCATCCTTCTCACCCTTGTCGATGAGGATGCGGTGGGTGAAGGGGTTGGGGTCGACGCCGATCAACTCCCCCACCAGCACCTTCTCGTCCACCAGAGCGGAGGAGTTGAGCAGCTCGCGCAGGCGCACGTTCTGCTCGGTGAGGGCCGCCAGCTTCTGCAGTCGGCGCTGCATCAGCAGGGCCTCGGCCTTGAGCTTCTCGTTCTCGGCGATGAGCACGCTGCGGCTGGTGAACTGGTCACTGATGCCATCCCACACGCGCACAGGCAGGTCCGCCAGCCAATAGAAGGGCGTCAGGACCGATCCCAGTTGGCTGCGAACGGGCTTGAGGGTCTCGAAGCGCGCATCCACCACCATCAGGGCGGCGGACAGCACGGCGAACGCCAGCAGGCGCACGCCGAGCGAGGGTCCCTTGGCGAATAGCGGTTTGATGGGCCGCTCCTATGTGGGGCGCAATGGCTCTCCGACCTTACTCGGTGGAGAGCAGGTCCATCGCGTGGCGATCCATCATTTCCAGGGCACGGCCGCCACCACGGGCCACGCAGGTCAGCGGGTCCTCGGCGACGATCACCGGCAGACCGGTTTCCTGGGAGAGCAGCTTGTCCAGGTCACGCAGCAGGGCGCCACCGCCGGTCAGCACCAGGCCACGCTCGGCGATGTCGGAGGCCAGTTCCGGCGGGGATTGCTCCAGCGCGCTCTTGACCGCCTGGACGATGGTCGCCAGGGATTCCTGCAGCGCTTCGAGCACTTCGTTGGAGTTCAGGGTGAAGCTGCGCGGCACGCCCTCGGCCAGGTTGCGGCCACGGACGTCGATCTCGCGGACCTCGCCACCGGGGAAGGCGGTGCCGATTTCCTGCTTGATGCGCTCGGCGGTGGATTCGCCGATCAGGCTGCCGTAGTTGCGGCGCACGTAGGTAACGATGGACTCGTCGAAACGGTCGCCGCCCACACGTACGGATTCGGCATAGACCACCCCGTTCAGGGAGATCAGGGCGATCTCGGTGGTGCCGCCGCCGATGTCGACGACCATGGAACCACGGGCTTCCTCGACCGGCAGGCCGGCACCGATGGCCGCGGCCATGGGTTCTTCGATGAGGAACACTTCGCGGGCACCAGCGCCCAGCGCGGATTCACGGATGGCACGGCGCTCGACCTGGGTCGACTTGCACGGTACGCAGATCAGCACACGGGGGCTGGGCTGCAGGAAGCTGTTCTCGTGAACCTTGTTGATGAAGTACTGCAGCATCTTCTCGCAGACGCTGAAGTCAGCGATCACGCCGTCTTTCATCGGGCGGATGGCGGAAATGTTACCGGGGGTACGACCGAGCATACGCTTGGCTTCGGTACCGACGGCCACGACGCTCTTCTGGTTGCCGTGGTTGCGGATCGCGACAACGGACGGCTCGTTCAGGACGATGCCGCGTTCGCGCACATAAATGAGGGTATTGGCAGTGCCCAGGTCGATCGACAGATCACTGGAAAACATGCCACGCAGCTTCTTGAACATGGGAGAGGGACCCTAGGCGACGCGTGGGTAAAAAAGTGCGGCAAACTCTAACAACGGCAGGGATTTTGGGCAAGGCAGGCGTTGTGCTAAATTGCCGGTTTTTCCGGGCCTCCGGGCCCATCATCGCGGCCTTTGACCGCCCGTTCGCGGTACCGTTCCCGACCCTCTTCCCACCCGGTCGGATGCCCCTGGCGGCCACCGCATTTTCAGTTGGAGAACCCGATGGCGCTTGAACGCTCCGACGTGGAAAAGATCGCCCGCCTGGCCCGACTGGGCCTGAACGAAGGCGATATCCCGCGTACCACCGAGACCCTGAACAACATCCTCGGCCTGATCGACGCGATGCAGGCCGTGGACACCGACGGCGTCGAGCCGCTGGCCCACCCCCTCGAAGCCACCCAGCGCCTGCGCGCTGACCAGGTGACCGAGGAAAACCATCGCGACGCCTACCAGGCCATCGCGCCGGCCGTCGAGAACGGCCTCTACCTCGTGCCTAAAGTCATCGACTAAGGAAAAGGGTTACCCCATGCATCAATTGACCCTGGCCGAGATCGCCCGCGCGCTGGCCGCCAAGGAATTCTCCTCCGAGGAACTGAGCAGCGCCCTGCTGGCGCGCATCCAGGCCCTCGACCCGCAACTCAACAGCTTCATCACCGTCACCGCCGACCAGGCCCTGGAACAGGCGCGCGCCGCCGACGCCCGTCGCGCCGCCGGCGAGAACGGCGCCCTGCTCGGTGCGCCCATCGCCCACAAGGACCTGTTCTGCACCCAGGGCGTGCGCACCAGCTGCGGCTCGAAGATGCTCGACAACTTCAAGGCGCCCTATGACGCCACCGTGGTCGAGAAGCTCAAGGCCGCCGGCGCCGTCACCCTCGGCAAGCTGAACATGGACGAGTTCGCCATGGGCTCCTCCAACGAGTCCAGCCATTACGGCCCGGTGAAGAACCCCTGGGCGCTGAACCGCGTGCCCGGCGGCTCCTCCGGTGGTTCTGCCGCCGCCGTCGCCGCGCGCCTGGTGCCCGCCGCCACCGGCACCGACACCGGCGGCTCGATCCGCCAGCCCGCCGCCTTCACCAACCTCACCGGCATCAAGCCCACCTACGGCCGCGTCTCGCGCTGGGGCATGGTGGCCTACGCCTCCAGCCTCGATCAGGGCGGCCCGCTGGCCCGCACCGCCGAGGACTGCGCCCTGATGCTCGGCGCCATCGCCGGCTTCGATCCGAAGGACAGCACCTGCGTCGACGCCCCGGTGGACGACTACCTCGCCGCCCTCGCCCAGCCCCTGGCCGGCCTGCGCATCGGCCTGCCGAAGGAGTACTTCGGCGCCGGCCTCGACGCGCGCATCGGCGCGGCGGTGATGGCCGTGGTGGAAGAGCTGAAAAAACTCGGCGCCACCGTCAAGGACATCTCGCTGCCCAACATGCAGCACGCCATCCCGGCCTACTACGTCATCGCCCCGGCCGAGGCCAGCTCCAACCTGTCGCGCTTCGACGGCGTGCGCTTCGGCCACCGCTGCGAAGACCCCAAGGACCTGATGGACCTGTACAAGCGCTCCCGCGCCGAAGGCTTCGGCAGCGAAGTGAAGCGCCGCATCATGGTCGGCACCTACGCCCTGTCCGCCGGCTACTACGACGCCTACTACCTCAAGGCGCAGAAGATCCGCCGCCTGATCAAGAACGACTTCGTCGCGGCCTTCACCGATGTCGACGTCATCCTCGGCCCGACCACGCCCAACCCGGCCTGGGAACTGGGTGCGAAGAACAACGACCCGGTCGCCGAGTACCTGGAAGACATCTACACCATCACCGCCAACCTCGCCGGCCTGCCGGGGCTGTCCATGCCCGCCGGCTTCGTCGACGGCCTGCCAGTGGGCGTGCAACTGCTTGCGCCCTACTTCCAGGAAGGCCGCCTGCTCAACGTGGCCCACCAGTACCAGCAGGTCACCGACTGGCACAAACAGGCCCCGGCCGGATTCTGAGGACGACACACATGCAATGGGAAACCGTGATCGGGCTGGAAATCCACGCACAGCTCAGCACCCAATCGAAGATCTTCTCCGCCAGCGCCACCACCTTCGGCGCCGAGCCCAACACCCAGGCCAGCCTGGTTGACCTGGGCATGCCCGGCACCCTGCCGGTGCTCAACGCCGAAGCCGTGCGCATGGCGCTCAAGTTCGGCCTGGCCATTGACGCCGAGATCGGCGCGCGCAACGTCTTCGCCCGCAAGAACTACTTCTACCCGGACCTGCCCAAGGGCTACCAGACCAGCCAGATGGACCTGCCCATCGTCGGCAAGGGTCACCTGGACATCACCCTGGAAGACGGCACCATCCGCCGCATCGGCATCACCCGCGCACACCTGGAAGAGGACGCCGGCAAGAGCCTGCACGAAGACTTCCACGGCATGAGCGGCATCGACCTGAACCGCGCTGGCACCCCGCTGCTGGAGATCGTCTCCGAGCCGGAGATGCGCAGCGCCAAGGAAGCCGTCGCCTACGCCAAGGCCATCCACGCCCTGGTGCGCTACCTCGGCATCTGCGACGGCAACATGGCCGAAGGCTCGCTGCGCTGCGACTGCAACGTCTCGGTGCGCCCCAAGGGCCAGGCCGAGTTCGGCACCCGCCGCGAGATCAAGAACGTCAACTCGTTCAAGTTCATCGAGCGCGCCATCAACGCCGAGATCGCCTGGCAGATCGACGAGCTGGAATCCGGCCGCAAGATCGTCCAGGAAACCGTGCTCTACGACGTGGCAGCCAACAAAACCCGCTCCATGCGCAGCAAGGAAGAAGCCAACGACTACCGCTACTTCCCCTGCCCCGACCTGCTGCCGGTAGTGATCGAGCAGAGCTTCCTCGACGAAGTGCGCGCCCAGCTGCCGGAGCTGCCGGTGCAGAAGCGCGAGCGTTTCGAGAGCCAGTTCGGCCTCTCCGCTTACGACGCCAGCGTGCTCTCCGCCAGCCGCGAGATGGCCGACTACTTCGAGGCCGTGCAGCGCACCTGCGGCGACGCCAAGCTGGCCGCCAACTGGGTGATGGGCGAGCTCTCCAGCCTGCTCAACAAGGACGGCCTGGAGATCGAGCAATCGCCGGTTTCCGCCGAGCACCTGGGCGGCATGATCCTGCGCATCAAGGACAACACCATCTCCGGCAAGATCGCCAAGATGGTCTTCGAAGCCATGGCCGCCGGTGAAGGCAGCGCCGACGCGATCATCGAGAAGAAGGGCCTCAAGCAGGTCACCGATTCCGGTGCCATCGAAGCCATGCTCGACGAAGTCCTCGCCGCCAACGCCGAGCAGGTCGAGCAGTACCGCGCCTCGGACTCCGCCAAGCGCGGCAAGATGTTCGGCTTCTTCGTCGGCCAGGCCATGAAAGCCTCCAAGGGCAAAGCCAACCCGGGGCAAGTGAACGAACTGCTGAAGAAGAAACTCGAAGGGTAAGCCGGACTGGCCAACCCATGGGTTGGCCCGGCGAACGACCGGCCACGGAAGGCCGGTCCGGGATTCCCGGTTGACCCGGTGCAGCGTCAGGAGGCCCGACGCAGCGCACAAGCACCGGTCAACCGCTCCCTGGAGACGTCCTGATGTGGCGATTCCTCAGCTCACTTCCGCTGTTGGCCGGTCTAACCCTGCTGGCCGCCTGCAGCACCCCCGGCTTCTTTTCCGCTGAAACCGGTGGCACCTACCGTGAGGACGGCGAAGCCTCGTACTACGGTGCCCGCCACCACGGCAAGCGCACCGCCAGCGGCGAGCGCTTCGACCAGAACGCCCTCACCGCCGCCCACCGCACCCTGCCCTTCGGCACCCGGGTGAAAGTCACCAACCTGAACAATGACCGCAGCGTCGTGGTGCGCATCAATGATCGCGGCCCCCATGTGCGCGGCCGCCTCATCGACCTCTCGCGCCGCGCCGCCGAAGCCCTGGACATGCTGCGCAGCGGCGTGGCCCCGGTACGCGTGCAACGCGCTGATGAGTGAAACGGCCTGCAACGAGCACTCGGGCAACGGGCATCGCAGTCGGATATGCTTCGGCAATTTTCCTCAATAGGACTGGCCCATGGAACTCATGACCTTCGTCTACCTCGTTTCCGGCCTGGTACTTCTGGTGATCGGTGCCGAAGTACTGGTACGCGGCGCCGCCAGGCTGGCGGCCCAATTCGATATCCCCCCGCTGATCATCGGGCTGACCGTGGTCGCCTTCGGCACCAGCGCGCCGGAAACCGCGGTGAGCGTGCAGTCCGCCTGGAATGGCAGTGGAGACCTGGCGATCGGCAACGTCATCGGCAGCAACATCGCCAACATCCTGCTGATCCTGGGGTTTACCGCCCTGATAGCGCCCCTGACCGTCTCGCGCCAACTGATCCGGCTGGACGTGCCGCTGATGATAGGTGCCAGCCTGGTGACCTGGGGGCTCGCTGCGGACGGCCGGCTGGGTCGGCTGGATGGCGCCCTGCTTTTTGCCAGCGTCATCGCCTATACCCTGTTCCTCATCATCAAGGCCCGCCAGGAGCCTGGCACCGCGAATGACGAGTTCAGCGAGGAATACGCCCTCCACGAACCCCAGGGGCGTTATGCCACCCTGGCCAACCTCGGCCTGGTCCTCCTGGGTCTGGTGTTGCTGGTCGGCGGCTCCAACCTGCTGGTGGAAGGTGCAACCCAGCTCGCCCGCGCCCTCGGGCTCTCGGAACTGGTGATCGGCCTGACCGTCGTCGCCATTGGCACCTCGCTGCCGGAGCTGGCCACATCCGTCATGGCGGCCATCAAGGGTGAACGTGACATCGCCGTGGGCAACATCGTCGGCAGCAACCTCTTCAACCTGCTCTGCGTGCTGGGTCTGGCCTCGCTGGTCGCTCCCGGTGCCATTCCCGTGGCCGAGAACGCACTGGCCTTCGATTTCCCGGTCATGATCGCCGTCGCCATCGCCTGCCTGCCGATCTTCTTCCATGGCTACTGCATCAACCGCTGGGAGGGTGCGCTGTTCGTGGGCTACTACGTCCTCTACACCGTCTACCTGATCATGCACAGCAATGGCGCCCCTTGGCTGGGCGCTTTCCAGCACGCCATGCTCACCTTCGTCCTGCCCCTGACAGCCCTGACCCTGGCCATCATCGGCGTTCGAGCCTGGCGCCTTCAGCGCTGAAAAGAGGAGACAGAGATGCACGAGAAAACCCTTCCGGGGGAACAGGTCCGTCGCGAGGTGATGGGCGACGCCTTCGTCGACCGCGCCCTGGGCAATGCCACCGAATTCACCCAGCCCCTGCAGGACTTCGTCAACGAGCACGCCTGGGGCGGCGTGTGGAACCGTGAAGGGCTCGACCGCAAGACCCGCAGCCTCATCACCCTCGCCGCCCTCACCGCCCTGAAGTGCCCTCAGGAGCTGAAAGGCCACGTGCGCGGGGCCTTGAACAATGGCTGCAGCGTGGAGGAAATCCGCGAAGCGCTGCTGCACTGCGCGGTGTACGCCGGCGTACCGGCCGCCATCGACGCCTTCCGCGCCGCCCAGGAAGTGGTCGACGCCTGGCAGACAGACCCGCAGGGCTGAGGCCCGCCGGCCCCGAAACGGTGGATGGAAAGAGCGCCATCCACCAACGAAGCTGCCAGCGGCTTCGATGGTGGGCTGAAGCGGAACGCCGCCCGGCCAACCCTACGGCTCCGCGAGGGCTGGCAGTTCTTGAGGGAGAGCGACCGATAAGCCCCAACCGCCGGTACGCCTTCGCGAGCAGAGCTCGCTCCTAGCGCTGCGTCACCAAACCCCACGCGCCAGCCACCCGTAGGATGTGGTGAGCCCGCGAACCGCATCAAACCCCGCTCACCAAGCCAACGTCGTGCCCACCACCCAACGCCGATACGGCGGGTGGATCGCGCTCCACCCGGCGCCCCAACAGGCGCCGAGGCTCGGCCCAAAGAACCGCTCAGGGGTAGCTGAAGCGCTTCACCAGGGTAAGTTCGCCCGGCTGGCGCATGGGCACGATGAAGTTTTCCTGCTTCTCGCTCGGCGTGCCTTCCTCGGTGATGACCGTCACCTGGGCGGTGATCAGTGGCTGCGCAGGGCCTTCGGTGCCGTCGTCGCTGCCGTAGTAACCGCCGCCGTAGTAGTTCACGTACACCAGGTACTGCCCCTTGAGCGGGGTCGGGCTGGCGATCATTTCCGGGCCGTAGCCGGTGGTCACGTCCACGTCCAGCGCCGTGCCGTTGGGTGCGCTGCGGTCGCCGTACCAGATGTGGGCGCCATCCGGGGTCACCAGGTGCAGATCCAGGTCGGTGTTGTCGGCATCCCAGGAGAGCACCACACGCATGCGTGCCGGTACGCCGCCCTTGGCCCGGCTGTAGAACTGCACGCGGTGGGATTGCTTGCCATCCGGGCTGCGCACTTCGACGCTGTTGCTGCCGGAGGGGAACACGAAGGGCCGCTGGAAGCTGCCGTCCTCGCCCACCTTCAGCGGCATGCTCACGCCGTTGACCACCAGGGTGCCGGGGCCGCTGGCCGCTTTCGGCAGACCGGTGATCGCCCCCTTGATCAGCGCAGTGTCGGCCTGGTCCGCCGCGGTGTTGACCGAAGAAGCCGGGTAGTTGACCTCCTGCATGAAGTGCTCCCCGGAGCCGGCGCCCTCGCGCCAGCCACCGCGCGGTGTGTCGAGTCGCAGCTCGGCGCTGGCGAGCAGCGGCGTCAGAGCCAGGAACAGGGAAGCAAGGGAGGCGCAGCGCATGGGGATCATTCCAGTAGCAGTTGGCGGGCGAGCCGCTCGACGTAGGCTTCGTCCTGGCCGTTGGGGTGGGCTTCGAAGGCCAGGTGCAGGTATTCGTGGGTCAGGTCGAGGCGGTCCTGCAGGGAAAACAGGCCGCGCACGAAGATGCGCCGCCGCTCGCGGTCGACATGGGGCCGACCAGAGGCCAGGCGGCACACCGAGAACTGCGGGATTTCAGCGTAGCCCGGCTCGGCATCGAGGATCGGACGCCATCCGCGACGCTGGCGGCGCAGCCACTCCTCGGCATTGGGCAGGGCCTGACAGGCCGCCACGGGCTTGTCCCAGCGGCTGAGGCTGGCGCGCGGGAAGGCACGGGCGAGGATGCTGTCGTAACGGATGCCCTCCTTCGCTTCCGTTACGGCCTGCTGCCAGGAGAGGCGATCCGGACCGGCGCGCTCGCTGTGGTAGGTCACCGTGCTGCCGGCCAGCACCAGGTCGGCGGTCCAGGCGGCGATGGTACGACTGGCAGCAGACGCCGGCCGGGGGGCGACCCGCTGGCTGGAGCTGCTGTCGTCGATGGACAGGCACTCGCCGCGACGCACGGCGTTCTGCACCAGGTAGGTGCGCACCGCCACGGCCAGGGCCTTGGCGGCCTCGGCCGGTTCGGCTGCCGCCTCGCGGTCGAGCACGCGGGCCACGTAGTCCTCGCGCTCCAGATGAGCGGTCAGCGCCAGGCCGTCGTCACGGCGTTCGAGAAAGAGCTCGCCCTGGCTTTCGATGTCCAGGCGGTTGCCGTTCTCGAACAACACCTGGTAGCGCCCGCGCAGGGCACCGGGTGCCACGGGCGTGGACTGGCCAGCGAGGCTGACCTCGCGCAGCGGATAGCGGCTGAACAGCCGCACCTCCACGCAACTGCCCGGCTCGCGGGGCCAGCTCACCGGCAACGTGCGTTCGAGGACCTCGGCGTACTGCCCGAGAACGCGCTGGCTGGTGCCGGGGCCGCCGGCCCAGACCGGCGTGCCGTCGTTCAGCCAGCCGGCGAAGCCGCCCTGGCGGGCCTGGGGATCGGCGTCCGCGAGCCAGCTCCAGGTCTTCACCCGCAGGCGCGCGCCGAGGGTGGCGAGCACGCCGGCATCACGGGCCTGGAGCGGTACATCGAGCAGCACGCGGCGGGCCTCGTCCTGGGCCGGCAGGGTCTGCAACTGGGCCAGCAGGTCGGCCACCGGGACACGCGCCTCGGGCTTCAGCGCATCGAGGCGTTGCAGCCAGGCCGGGGCACGGCGTGCCTGCCAGTAGCGGGCCCAGTCATCCGGGGTCACACCTAGGCGTACCGGGTCGAAATACAGGCCGCAGGATTTCACCAGCGCCTGGTCACGGTCGATGCGTTCGCCGGGGTTGCAGCAATACACCTCGTCACGGTCGTGGCCGAGGCACTGGTAGCCGGGGTCCGGCCGTTGTTGGTCCACCAGGTAGGCGTAGACGAAGAGCTTCCACAAGCTGCCCAGGGGTGCCTGGCGCTCGGCGGGCAAGGGACCGCGCGCCAGCACGCGGCTGCGGTCCAGTTCGAGCAGTTCGTTACCGGCCGGGGTGCGCCAGGCCAGGGCGAGGGGCGCCTCGGCGGCCCCCACCGGGAGGGCCGCCAGCGCCAGCAGCGCAGCGGCCATGCGCAGGCCCCTGGTCAATCTCAATCGACCTTGATCTGTCCCAGCGCCGGTTCGCTCTCCAGCGCCTGCTCCTGCGGCGCGTAGAGGCGGACGTAGCGCGCCGGCGGCAACTGGAACTCGCCTTTCTGCGAGAAGCGCACCAGGTGACGCAGCACCAGGGCACCTTCCAGGCGATCCACCGGGACGGCGTAGACCATCTGCCCCGGCTCGTTGCGGGCCTTCTCCAGGGCGGAGGCTTCCTCGCCTTCCAGGCCGGAAACCTGGATGCCCCAGGTGGTGCGCTCGACATCGGCACCGGGCGGCAGCGGCACTTCCAGCAGGCCGTAGCGCAGGGCGCGGCCGGCCTGGGCGTTCAGCACCACTTCGTCCAGGTAGAGGGCGTCGCTGGAGATGTCACCGGGCTTGGCCTCTTCGGCCTTGAAGGTGAAGGGCTCGCTGCCCGGCACCAGGCGCAGCAGGCGGCGGCTGATCGCCACCGGCAGTGCGGCACCCGCGCCGGCAGCCTGGGCGCTCTGGTAATCCAGGCGCACGTCCACCGGGTGGGCCAGGTCGGTCGGCAGGTCGAGGGTGGCGGGCACGCCCTGGCCATGCCACTGCCAGTAGCGTTCGCCGCTGTCGCCTTCGCGGGCCTGCCAGTCGCCTTGCGGGGCGATGGCCAGGTCCGGGCCGGCCTTGTCCAGGCTGCGCTGCAGCCAGGTCAGGGCCAGGGCGCGCTCGACGGTGGACTGCCCCGGCGCCAGGCGCTTGAGCAGGGCAGCCGCACGCACCGGGTCGGCCCCATTGAGGTACAGGCCGAGGGCTTCGGCGAAGGGCTGCTGGCTGGCGGACAGGCGCTCGCGGGCGGCACCCAGTTGGGCGTCCAGCGCTGCCGGCACGCGGACTTGCAGCTGACGGGCAAGACCGGCGGTGAGCACGCGGGCAGCCGCCAGGCCGAGGGACGACTCCGGTGCGGCCATCACCAGGCTGGCGCGGCCGTCGTCCACCTCGGGCACGTCCTCGCCCTCACCGGCGGCGGCCAGGTCGGCCATCAGGCCTTCCATCAGGGTGTTCACCGGCAAGCCCATGTCGCGGGCGAAGGCCAGCACCAGGGCACGTTGCAGCAGCGGGGTGTTGGGGGCCTGGGCGGCGTAGGTGTCCAGCACGCGCTGCCAGTGGTCCGGCGGCAGCTGAACCTCCAGGGCACGGCTGGTGTACCAGTCGGCGTAGTAGGCGTAGGCGGTGAGGAAGGCGTCGGCATCGGCCTCATTGCCCCACCAGGTGAACACCGCTTCCGGGCCGGCCATCTGCACCAGGCGCAGGCGGCCGGTCTGCATGATCAGGCGCAGGCGGTCGCTCACGCGGCGCTCGCCCTGGGCCAGGGTCGGGTAGGCCACGGCCAGCGGCAGCAGGCGGCTGGCGGTCTGCTCGACGCCGCCATAGGGGTAGGCGAGCAGGTCGTCGAGGGCGCCACGGAATAGGGCCTGGCCGTTGTCGTCCTGGCGCAGGCGGATGGCGCTGGCGTCAGCCGGCAGGCCCAGCTCGGTCTTGCCGGCGTAGGCCACCAGGCTCTTGCTCTGGGCACTCGGCCAACCGTCGGCAGCCAGGTGCAGGGCCACGTCGAGGGCATCGACGGCCTGGCCGTCACGCACCAGTTCGGCGTGGAAGTCCCCTTCGGTCACGGCCGGAACCGTCAGCGGCAGGTAGTTGATGCCCTTGGCCAGTTCCACCGTGGTGCGCTGTTCCTGGCCGCCGTAACGGGTCACCAGCTCGGCCTTGGAACCGGCTTCGCCCTGGTTGAAGGCAAACAGGCCGAGGGTCGGGCGGTCGCCTTTGCGGAAGGTGGTCGGGCCGCTCCATTTGAGATACAGCGGCTTTTCGGAGCGCACGAACTGGCGCTTCTGGCCCACCTGGCCATCGGCGTTCATGGCCCGCGCGGTGATGCGCCAGCGGGTCAGGGAGTCCGGCACGCGGAAGCTGAAGCGCACCTTGCCGTTGGCGTCGGTGACCAGGTCCGGCTGCCAGGCGGCGGTGTCCACGTCCTCGCGGCGCGGACGCTCCAGCACCTTCACGCCTCGGTCGCTGCGGTTGGCGCGGCCGGGCGCGGTAGCGCTGCCGGGCAGGGCCAGGTCGTAGGCGATGAACGAGAGGCTGGCGCTGGTGCGCACGTTGTTGCGGCGCGGGTGGTAGAAGAACTGGTCGATGCCCGGGGCGATCTCCGGCTGCAGCGCATAGATCATCTCGTCCACCACGCTGACGGTGAGGCGCGAGGCGGTGGGCTTGCCTTCGTAGCGGGTGGTCAGCTCGACGGTGACGGTGTCACCCGGGCGGGCCACTTCCTTGTCGGCCACCACCTCGATGTCGATCTGCGGCGTGGCCACCTTGATGCCGGCGTTCTGGAAGCTGTAGTCGCCGCCACGGGTGTACAGCGCGGAGAAGGTGATGTTGGGCGAGAAGGTCTTGCCCACCGGGATGCGCGCGCGGTACTGGGTGTCGGAAAGGCGCTCCAGCTTCAGCCAGTCGCCGCCCTTGGACAGCAGCGCGGTGGCTTCCACCTTGTCGCGCTCCAGGGTCAACAGGGCATCGCTCACCGGCTCGGGGAAGGTGATCAGCGCCAGGGCTTCGTCGCCGGTCTTGTACTCGGCCTTGTCGAGAACGATCTCGATGGTGCCGGCCACGGATTTCACGCCGTCGCCGCTGACCGAGTGGCCGGTGGCGCCGAGGATCAGGCCCTTGTCGTCCTTGAGGGTGATGCTGTAGGTGCCGGGGCGCTCGAACTTCAGGTCGAAGCCGTCGCTGCCGCCGGCCAGGGTGCCGCCCTGGGTGCTCTGGTCTTCCAGGCGGACCCAGTCGTAGCGGGCCGGCTTGAGGTCGCTCGGGCGCTCACTGCGGAAGCTGAAGTGCACCGACTCACCGGCGCTGCTGAAGCGCTGCGGCGCGGTGAGGACATAGCGGGCCGCACCGCGCTCGATGAGGATCTCCTTGCTGGTGCGCACGCGGTAGGCGGCGCCATCGCTGGCGAACACGGTGAGCAGGTAGCGGCTGGGCTTTTCGGCAGCCGGCAGGTTGAGTTCGGCACGGCCCTGGGCGTCGGTGGTGAGCTCGGTGCTCTCCAGCTCCACCGGGAACTGCCCGAGGTACTGCAGTTCGTTGTCGATCATCGACAACTGCTGGGCGCGCAGGCTCAGTTGCAGGCGGGCGTTGGCCACCGGTTTGCCGTCCGGGTAGAGCAGCACCAGGGCGCCTTTCACCGGCTCGCCGGTGCGGAAGTCCGGCTTGGCCAGGTCCAGCGACACCTCGAAGTGCGGCTTGATGTACTCGGCCACGCGGAAGGCGCTGCTGTAGATCTGGTCGCGGTAGCGGAAGCGCAGTTCGTAGCCACCGGCCACGGCGTTGCGCGGCAACTGGAAGCGGCCCTGGGTGCCGGACTGGCCGTCCAACGCCAGGTCCAGGGTCTGCAGCTCGGTGCCGTTGGCGTCGAGCACGCTGAGCTTCAGCGGCGCGGCGGTGGGGGCGACCGAGTCGCGGGCGTTCTTGAATTCGCGGCCGACGATCTTCACCTCGACCCAGTCGCCCGGGCGGTACAGCGGGCGGTCGGTGAAGGCGTAGAGCTTGGTGTCGTAGATCTCGCTGTCGTAATAGAAGTTCTCGGAGACGAACACGCCACCTTCGGCATCCTCGCCCAGTACGTAGGAGCGCTCGGGGCTGCCGTGGCCGAGGCGCAGCAGGCCCTGGGCGTCGGTGCTGCCGCTGATCATCACGCCCAGGCCGTCGCTCCACAGCACCTTGGCATCGGCCACCGGGGTGCCTTCGTGCTTGCGGGCGGTCCACACCAGCAGCTCATTGCCGGCGATCTTGCTCACGGCCACGGTGTTGGAGACGAACACCACGGTGGTGGCGCGGTACTTGCCGACGATGGCTTCGGTCAGGTACAGGCCGGGCTTGAGCTTGCCGAGGGGGATGTAGACGTTGCCCGGCTGGGTGCTGGTGAACTGGCTGGAGGAGCCGGCCAGCTCGACGCCCTTCGGCGGCTCGATGGGCTTGGCCTGCCACAGCGGGTAGCGGAACTGCGCCACCATCGGCATGCCCTTGAGCGGTGCGTACTGCACCTGCGGGGTGAACTCGGTGGGCTGGCGGATGGCCTCACCCATGCTCAGTTCGGGGGCTTCTTCGGTGACCTGCTTGCGCGACTCGTAGGAGAAGGCCCGCTGCATCACCCGACGCGACTTGCGGTACCAGTTGTCCCAGAGGTAGGCCAGGGTGTTGGACAGGCCCTCGCCCTTGAAGTCGCCCTCGGTGCTCACGCGGTGCAGGTTCTTCTGCCGCTTGAGGAAGTCGAGGGGGTTCTCGATGCGGTACACGCGGATGTCGACGCCGCCGTACTCCTCCATCCGGTAGCGGCGGTAGTCGCGGCCCGGAGCCTCCAGGCGCACCTGGGCCACTTCATCGGTGGCGAAGCTGCTGTCGGAGAGCAGGAAGAAGGACTCGCCCGCCAGGGGCGTGTAGCCGCTGGCCGGCACCTCGTCCTCGGCTTGGGTGAGCGCCGGCAGGGCCAGGGGCAGCACCAGCGCCATCAGCGCGGCAGCGGACAGGCGCGCCGCACGGCGCAGGGGGCTGGCGTTCATCGGGCGAGGAAGTTCAGTCGATAGATGCCGATAAAGTTGGGGTTGGATTCGTCGGGGATCCATCGGGTGTCCTTCCATTTCATGAGTTGTTGCAGGCTGACGGAGCGCATGCCGTTATCGGTCGGGGTGCTGGTGCCGGTGTGGTAGGCGATTTCCCGCCCCATCCAGATCATCAGGTGCTGGTCATCACCCTGGTCGAAGAAGATCAGGTCGCCGGGACGGGCCTGGTTGAGGTCGCGGCCGGCGAACCGGCTGTTGTGCTGAATGAGTTTGATGGCGTTGACGTAGGGGCCGACCTTGCCACCGCCCTGCTGCCAGTTCTGCGCGAGCTGGCGCTGGGCGTCGCTCAGCTCCAGCTCCGGCGGCAGGTAGCGGTTGGACAGGCCATTGGCGCGCAGCCACTTGGCGTCGTGGACCTTGAGCGCCTCGTTGGCGGCGAAGCGCACCAGGCCGGCGCAATCCTGCTGGTGCCAGCGCGGGCTCGGGCCCTGACGCAGCTGCTCCTGGGCGATGCGCACGAACCAGGCGCGGAACACCTGGGACTGCTCGGGGTCGAGCCCCACCGTTTCGTCGGCGCGCAGCACCAGGCTCCACACCATCAGCAGCGCGGCCAGCCCGAACGGCAGGCGACGGATCACAGGGAGCGCCATTCCAGGGGCAGCCATTCCCACGGGTCGCTGGCCTGGGTGTCGGCCGGCAGTGCCAGGGCGTATTTGCCGTGGCCACCGAGGGCCCGCAGCTTGGGCAGCAGGTGGGCTTCGGCGGCGTTGCGGAACACTGGCTCGTCGTTGCTCGGCAGGCTGTCGAGGGTTTCCCGCTCCAGCAGCTTGGCCAGGCCTTCGGGGGCCAGGTAGGCCGGCACCAGGGCGTCCTTGGGCAGGGTCTCGCCCAAGGGCGGGAAGCGCTTGTCGAGGGTATCCAGGCCCTTGGTCACCAGCTTGTCGTCGAGGGAGAACAGCAGGGTGTCGCCATGGCGCGCCAGGCTCACGTGGAAGTAGCCACGGGAGGCCAGGGCATCGGGGTTGGCGCTCTGGGATGCGGGGTACTGGCCGAAGTTGGAGCCGACGTCGCGGGCCCAGATGCGGGCGGCGCCCCGGGTCTGGCTCTCCAGCGGGAAGCGGCCGCCTTCGGCATAGGGTTCGAAGGCACCGATCACCGAGCCGAACAGGCCTTCGATGGCCGGGTCCATCTGGCCGGAGGCCGCCTCGTCGAGGTGGGCCACCAGCAGCGGCGAATGCAGGCGGGAGTCGGCGTACCAGCACAGGCCGGCGGCGGTGCCGAGGCGCTTGCCGAGCTGCTCGGTGACCTCCTTGCCGGCACCGACGCGGTCCAGCAGGCGGGCATTCACGCCCGGCGCCACGGGCAGCGCGACGCAGGCACTGGCGCCCATGGGCATGGCCTGCCACAGGGGCTTGAAGTCGAACTTGGCCTGGTCGTCCACCTCGTTGAGGGCGACGTAGCTGCGCCAGCCCTTGTCGTCCATCTCGAAGCGCAGGCCGGCAAAGCTGGGCAGGAAGCGCTGGTAGCCGAAGGCGAGGAATTCGCCGCCCAGGGCGATGCGCTGCTGCTCCTGGCCACGGGCCTTGAGGCCGAAACGCTCGGGGAAGGGATCATCGCCGGCCATCAGGCCTTCGACCGTCTCGGTCTCGGCGCGGGCGAGCTTGCCGGATTCGTCCAGCAGCATGCCGGGGCTGGAGAGCACCAGCAGCTTGTCGCCATGACTGGCCAGCAGCACCGAGCGCTCGCCCAGGTAGCGCAGGCTGTACAGCGGCACGCTGTCGCCGTCCACCCGCAGCTCGCCCACCTGGCTCAGCTGGGTGTCGTCCAGTGCGGCGTGGGCCAGGGGCTCCAGCACTCGGGCCAGGCCGCCGCGCTGCAGGGTCACCAGCACGTGCTTGAGCTTGCCGTCGGCACCCCGCCAGGCCGCGACTTCAGCGGGCTGGTCGAGCAGTTCGTCGATCAGCGAGTCCTGCAGCTTGAGGTCGTGCTCGTAGATGATGCGACGCAGGCTGCCGGCCAGGCCGAGGCGATCGGCGTTGTCCTGGTAGTAGAAGACGAAGTCCTCGGTGAGGGTGTCGCGCAGCAGCGGCACCGCAAGGATGTCCTTGGGCAGGCGGCTGAGGGAGGCGCTCTCGATCAGGGCGTCAGGGCGCTTGAGGTCCAGCCCCAGGGCGCTCTGTTCCGCCAGGTCGCGCGGCTCCTGCTTGTCGCAGCCCCCCAGCAGGCCGGCGGCCGCCAGCGGCAGCAGCAGGCCGAGGGCCAGAGCGCGCGGGTGACGCGCCAGGGCAGTGCGGGCGCTTTCAGGAGTGGTGTTCTGGTTCATGGTGAAAAACCCCGGTTCATCCACGCGGCGGGACATCAGAAGTTGAAGGATTTGACGAGCACCAGCTCACCGATGGCCCGCAAGGGCACGACGAAGGACTCACGCTTCTCGTTCACGGTGTTCTCGTTGAACACCAGGCTGATCTGCGACGTGATGACCTCGTTCTGGTTGCTGCCGGCGTCGAAGTTGTAGCCATTGGCGCCGTAGTTGCCCCAGTAGTTCACGTACACCAGGTAGGTGCCATGCAGGGGCGCGGCCATGGTGAACATTTCCGGGCCGGGGCCGTCGACGCTGTCGGTGTCCAGGCCGCCGCCATTGCTCATCACCGGGTCGGCCCAGAAGGCGTGCTGGCCGTCGGGGGTGACGATGTGCAGGTCGAGCTCGGCCTTGGGATCGTCCCAGCCGAGCACCACGCGCAGGCGCGCCGGGGTGCGGCCGGTGTTGGCTTCGTAGAACTGCACGCGCTTGAGCGACTTGCCGTCGCCGGACACCACTTCGACGCTGTTGGAGCCGGCACCGAATGCGTAGGGGCGGACGAAACGTCCGGCGTCATCGGTGTAGAGCGGCAGTGGGTTGCCGTTGACCACCAGGCGGTGCGGCGGGCGGACGTGGCCGATGTTGGCCAGGCGGCCTTCGATGAGGGTGCGGTTGCGCTGTGCGCCCCGGTCGATGGGCGGCGTCGGGTAGGCAACCGCCGGGTTTTCGCTGCGATCGAGCAAGCCGGCGTAGCGCCAGCCAGCACTGGGGCCCTCCAGCGTCGCGGACGGCTCGGCCGACCAGGCAAGGGGGGCCAGGAGGAACAGGCTGAGCAACGAAACGGCGCGCATGTTTAATCCGTTAATGGCGCAAAGGCCGCGATGCTAGCCCTCCCCACGCCAAGACGCAACGCGCGCGACCGAGGAGTCGGAAGCCCCTCACATTCTGATACAACTCACCCAAGGCCGCGCAGGCCGGGGCACCGGGCCTAGATCAGGCCGAGCAGCTGCAGGCTCAGCAGGCCGATGTTGGTGGTGACCACGGCGGCCAGGGTGGTGATGACGATGATGGAGGCAGCCAAGGCATGGTTGCCGTTCACCGCCCGCGCCATGACGAAGCTGGCGGCGGCCGTGGGGCTGCCGAAGTAGAGGAAGAGGATCGCCAGCTCGGCCTGGCGGAACCCCAGGGCCCAGGCGCCGGCGGTGGCCAGCAGCGGCAGCCAGACCATCTTCATCAGGCTGGAGCTGATGGCCAGGCGGCCGCTCTGGCGCAGGGACGCCAGCGACAGGGTGCCGCCGATGCAGATCAGCGCCAGGGGCAGGGTCATCTGGGCGAAGTACTCGCCGGAGGTCATCAGCCAGGCCGGCAACTGCAGTTGCAGGTAGGCCACGGGGATGGCGGCGAGCACGCCGATGATCAGCGGATTCTTCAGCACGCCCTTGATCAGGCTCCAGGGGTCGGCGCGCATGCCCGGTGCGTAGACCGCCAGCACGATGGAGGACAGGGTGTTGTAGCAGAGGATCACCACGCCCCCGAGCACACCCCCGACCGACAGGCCGTAGTCGCCGTACATACTGGTGGCCAGGGCGAGGCCGATGATGCCGTTGTTTCCACGGAACGCGCCCTGGGTGTAGATGCCCCGGTCCGCCTCCGGGCAGCGCCAGAGGGCCCAGAGCCAGGCCAAGCCGAAGCAGCCCAGGGTGGCGACGACGAAGTAGGCGATGAGCGCGGGCTGCAGGGCGGTGCTCAGGTCCGCCTTGATGATGCCGAGGAACAGCAGGGTCGGCATGGTGCCGCGGAAGACCAGGCTGGAGGCGGTGTCGATGAAGGGGGCGTCGATCCAGCCCAGGCGGCGCAGCAACACGCCAAGGAACAGCATGGAGAACACCGGGGCGGTGATGCCGAGAATCTGCTGGACAACGGGGAACATGACGGGCCTGGGCGGGATTGGTTAGGCGGCTAAGAATACCAAGGCCCGGCCACCAGTGGCTTTCAGGACGCTTTCAGGGGAGAAGAACCGGAGGGCGCTGAGCGAGCCTTGGCTTGAGAGGGGAGCCTGATCGCGAATGAACCCGTGCCTGTGGGGTGGCGGCGCTGCGCGCCGCTTGGCGACTAGAAGTCGCCCCTGCAGGTGCGGTGCCGTAGGCGTAGCCCGGACTTCAGTCCGGGGCTGGTCGCCCACTCCGCTCCCGGGCTGAGGCCTGGGCTACGGAGCCCCGCGTCCGCCTCAGCGACGGACCGGGCGCTTCTGCAGCTTGCGCTGCAGGGTGCGGCGGTGCATGCCCAGAGCACGGGCGGTGGCGGAGATGTTGCCATCGTGCTCGGCCAGCACGCGCTGGATGTGCTCCCACTGCAGGCGGTCCACCGACATGGGGTTCTCCGGCACCAGGCTTTCCACGTCGGCCTGCTGGGACAGCAGCGCAGTCAGCACGTCGTCGGCGTCGGCCGGCTTGCACAGGTAGTTGGTGGCGCCGCGTTTGATGGCCTCCACGGCGGTGGCGATGCTGGAGTAGCCGGTGAGGATGACCACCCGCATGTCTGGGTCCAGCTCCAGCAGCTTGGGCAGCAGCACCAGGCCGGAGTCGCCTTCCATCTTCAGGTCCAGCACGGCGTAATCCGGCAGGTCGTCCTTGGCCAGGGCCAGGCCCTCGTCGGCCGAGCCGGCCACCGACACGCGCAGCCCCCGGCGGCTCATGGCGCGGGCCATGACGCGGGTAAAGGTGGCGTCGTCGTCCACCAGCAGCAGGTGGGGCTGTTCTTCGCCGTCGATCAGGGGTTCTTCGCTCATGTCGAGTCCTCTCGTGGTGGGCTCAGGCGACACCGTGGCTGCGGGGCAGGCGCAGCTCGGTGAGGGTACCGCCCTCTTCGTGGTTGTACAGCTTCACCGTGCCACCGGCGCGCGTCACGCTGGCCTGGCTGAGGAACAGGCCGAGGCCGAATCCCTTGCCCTTGGTGGTGAAGAAGGGCCGGCCGAGTTGCTCGGCGATGGCCAGGGGAACGCCGGCGCCCTGGTCGCGGATGCTCAGCACCATCCATTGATGGTCCCAGTCCAGGCGAATGTCGAGTTTCTCCGGACAGGCGTCGGCAGCGTTGTTCAGCAGATTCAGCAGGGCCTGGGTCAGGTCGGCCGGCGGGCGCAGGCGCGGCGCCAGGCCCACGCCCAGGCACTGGTAGCGGTAGGTGGCTTCCGGGCGCATCAGGTGCCAACGGTTGAGGGTCGCCTCCAGCCACTCCACGGCAGTCTGGTCCACCACCGCCTGGCGACGATCCGCCTCGGCGGCGCGCACCAGTTGCTGCAGGGTTTCCTTGCACAGCTTCACCTGCTCCTGCAGCAGCGCCAGGTCATCCTGCAGGGCCGGCTTGTCGCCGTACTCCTGGCGCAGCTCCTTGAGCAGCACGCTCATGGTCGCCAGCGGGGTGCCGAGTTCATGAGCGGCACCGGCGGCCTGGGTGGCCACCGCCAGCAGTTGCTGGTCACGCATGCTTTCCTCGCGGCGCACGGCGCGCAGTTGGTCCTGGCGGCGCAGCTCCTCGGTCATGCGGGCGGCGAAGAAGGTGATCAACGCCGCTGCCAGGGCAAAGCTCAGCCACATGCCGTAGATCAGCATCGCCTCGCGCTGCTCCACCGGCATCTCCAGCGGGTGGAACCACACCAGCAGCAGGGTGTACGCCGCCAGCGCCAGCCCCGCCAGCACCAGGGTGTAGACCCAGGGCAAGGTGGCGGCGGCGATGGTCAGTGGCACCAGGTAATAGGAAACGAAGGGGTTGGTGGAGCCGCCGGAGTAATAGAGCAGCACGCTGTGGATGACCAGGTCGCAGGCCAGTTGTACCGAATACTCCAGCTCGGTGACCGGCCAAGGGCCGCGCAGGCGCAGGGTGGTGCTCACACAGAGCACCAGCGACACCGCCAGGGTCACCGACAGCTCCAGCCAGGGCAGCTCCAGCAGTTGCGCCCGGTAGGCGAGGCCCACCGAACCGGCCTGGGCGGCCAGCACGAGCACACGGATGAGGGTCAGACGCAGGAGGTTCTGCCGGCTGGCGGACAGGTGGTGTAAGGGTTCGAGCATGGCCACTCCAAGAATTCGGCGGAGTATAACCAAGGTGCCTGGCGCACCGCTGATATGCGTCAACTCGCCGCATCGTTGCGCGGCGGTGACTCATGGACAGCGCGACTGCGCAGCCTGCGTACCAGAGCGGCCGAGAATACGAGGCCGTGATCGAACGAAAAAAATTCCTGCGGTCTTAACCCGGACCGCACGGAACGCCCGTCTACCCTGTTGACTGCCGCAAACCGCGCGCACACCCACTGCCTCTCACAAGGAGCCGACATGCAAGCCATCACCCGCCTCTCCGCCGCCCTCGCCCTGGCCACCGCCGCCTTCGCCAGCCTCCCGGCCATGGCCGACGAGGCGCGCTACAACCAGGTGGCCCTGCGTGCCGAGGTCAGCCAGGACGTGGCCCATGACCTGATGCACGTCACCCTGTTCAGCGAATCCGAGAACAGCGACCCGGCCAAGCTGGCCGCCGAGATCACCCGCACCCTCAACGCCGCCGTCGAGAAGGCCCGCGCCACCAAAGGCATCACCGTCAGCCTCGGCAGCCGCAACAGCTACCCGGTCTACGACGACAAGGGCCAGAAGATCACCCGCTGGCGCGAGCGTGCCGAAGTACGCCTGGAAAGCGCCGACTTCGCCGCACTGTCCCAGCTCAGCGCCGACCTGATGGGCAGCCTGAAGATGGCCGGCATGGACTTCAGCATCGCCGACGCCACCCGCAAGAAGAACGAAGACGCCCTGCTGAAGGATGCCGTCGACGCCTTCAAGGCCCGCGCCCAACTGGCGACCCAGGCCCTGGGCGGCTCCGGCTACAAGCTGGTGAGCCTCAACCTCAACAGCGACGGCTTCCAGCCGCGCCCGATGATGGCCATGCGCGCCGCCAAGGCCAGCATGATGCTGGCCGAAGACGCCCCGGCACCGGAGATCGAAGCCGGCACCAGCCGCGTCAACGTCACCGCCGATGGCGTCATCGAGGTGCAGATGCCCTGACACGGGGCCCGGGCCACCCGCACGAACGGGTGGCCCCAGGCTGCGAACGGTCGCGAACTTGCAGAATTGCGACACCGCCTTACAGCATCGCCACAGCTTCTACACTCATGTCCCACCATGGCTTGCCTCGGGCATGTGCCATGCATAGTTTCGGGCGAGGCGCCTTACGAGGGCGCCCCTCACGATGACAAACACAACAAGACATGAGGTCAAAATGCGTAAAAACGCCGTCATCCAAGCGCTTCTCGCTGCCGGGCTGATCGCCGGCGCACCGCTGGCCAGCGCCGCCGGGAACCTGGTGTTCTGCTCCGAAGGCAGCCCCGCCGGCTTCGACCCCGGCCAGTACACCACCGGCACCGACTTCGACGCCGCCGCCGAGACCGTCTTCAACCGCCTGACCCAGTTCGAGCGGGGCGGCACCGCCGTCATCCCCGGCCTGGCGGAGAAGTGGGACGTCTCCCCCGACGCCCTCACCTACACCTTCCACCTGCGCCCGGGCGTGAAGTTCCACACCACCGACTACTTCAAGCCCACCCGCACCTTCAACGCCGACGACGTGCTGTTCACCTTCCAGCGCATGCTCGACAAGGACCACCCGTTCCGTAAGGCCTACCCCACCGAATTCCCCTACTTCACCGACATGGGCATGGACGCCAACATCGCCAAGGTCGAGAAGCTGGACGACATGACCGTCAAGTTCACCCTCAACCAGGTGGACGCCGCCTTCATCCAGAACCTCGCCATGAGCTTCGCCTCCATCCAGTCCGCCGAATACGCCGACCAGTTGCTCAAGCAGGGCAAGGCCGCCGACCTCAACCAGAAGCCCATCGGCACCGGCCCGTTCGTGTTCAAGCGCTACCAGAAGGACGCGCAGATCCGCTTCGCCGGCAACAAGGACTACTGGAAGCCCGAGGACGTGAAGATCGACAACCTGATCTTCGCCATCAACACCGACGCCTCCGTGCGCATGCAGAAGCTCAAGGCCGGCGAGTGCCAGATCACCCTCTTCCCCCGCCCCGCCGACCTCGAAGCGCTGAAGAAGGACGCCAACCTCAACATGCCGTCCCAGCCGGGCTTCAACCTCGGCTACATCGCCTACAACGTCACCCACAAGCCCTTCGACAAGCTCGAAGTGCGCCAGGCGCTGGACATGGCGGTGAACAAGAAAGCCATCATCGACGCCGTCTACCAGGGCGCCGGCCAGCTCGCCGTCAACGGCATGCCGCCGACCCAGTGGTCCTACGACGAGACCATCAAGGACGCCGGCTACAACCCCGACAAGGCCAAGGAACTGCTCAAGGCCGCCGGCGTGGCCGAAGGCACCGAGATCACCCTCTGGGCCATGCCCGTGCAGCGCCCCTATAACCCCAACGCCAAGCTGATGGCCGAAATGCTCCAGGCCGACTGGGCCAAGGTCGGCATCAAGGCCCGCATCGTCACCTACGAGTGGGGCGAGTACATCAAGCGCGCCAAGGGCGGCGAGCACGACGCCATGCTGATTGGCTGGAGCGGCGACAACGGCGACCCGGACAACTGGCTCGGCACCCTCTATGGCTGCGACGCCATCGACGGCAACAACTTCTCCAAGTGGTGCAACACCGACTACGACAAGCTGGTCAAGCAGGCCAAGGCCAACCCCGACCAGGCCCAGCGCACCGAGCTGTACAAACAGGCCCAGCACATCCTCAAGGACCAGGTGCCGATCACCCCGATCGCCCACTCCACGGTCTACCAGCCGATGCGCAAGAACGTGCAGGACTTCAAGATCAGCCCGTTCGCCCTCAACGCCTTCTACGGCGTAAGCGTCGGCAAGTAACCCGGCAGGCGGGGCACCACGCCCCGCCCTCCCGGCACCGGGCGCACGCTACTGGGCGCCCTCCCCCACCCGCCACCGCCACCGCAGGCACGCATTCGCGGCAGGCCATCACGCCAAGGACGCCCGATGCACCCACGCCTGCTGCCCTTCCTGCTCCTGCTGCCCCTCTGGACCCAGGCCGCCCCCAGCCTGGTGGTCTGCACCGAAGCCGCCCCGGAAGGCTTCGACATCGTCCAGTACACCGCCGCCAACACCGCCGACGCCAGTGCCGAAACCCTCTTCGACCGCCTCGTGCAGTTCGCCCCCGGCAGCACCCGCATCGAACCCGCGCTGGCCGAACGCTGGACGCTTTCCGATGACGGCCTCAGCTACGAATTCACCCTGCGCCAGGGCGTCAAGTTCCACACCACGCCCTGGTTCACCCCCACCCGCGACTTCAATGCCGACGACGTGCTCTGGAGCTTCCAGCGCCAGCTCGACCCCAGGCACCCCTGGCACGAACGCTCGCCCCGGGGCTTTCCCTATGCCGAATCCATGGCCCTGGGGCAGTTGATCGAGCGCATCGAAAAGCTCGACGACCACCGCGTCCGCTTCGTCCTGCGCCACCCCGAAGCGCCCTTCCTCGCCGACCTCGCCATGGGCTTCGCCTCCATCTACTCCGCCGAATACGCCGACCGCCTGCTCGCCGCCGGCACGCCCGAGGCCCTCAACAGCCGCCCCATCGGCACCGGCCCCTTCGTCTTCCAGCGTTACGAGAAGGACGCCCAGGTGCGCTTCACCGCCCACCCCGACTACTGGGGCGGCCGCCCCGCCATCGACAGGCTGCTGCTGGCCATCACCCCCGATCCCAACGTGCGGGTGCAGAAGCTCAAGGCCAACGACTGCCAGGTGGCCATCTACCCGCGCCCCACCGACATCCCGGTACTGCGCCAGGAGCCGGAGCTGAACGTGCTGGAGATGGACGCCCTGCTGGTCGCCTACGTCGGCCTCAACACCCGCCACCCGCCGCTGGACGACGTGCGCGTGCGCCAGGCCATCAACCTCGCCTTCGACCGCGACGCCTACCTGCGCGCCCAGTTCGGCGAAGGCAACGCCACCCTCGCCGCCGCCCCCTATCCACCCAGCGTGCTCGGCTACGACCCCGCCCTGAAACCCTGGGCCCACGATCACGCGCGCGCCCGCCAGCTGCTGGCCGAGGCCGGGCATGCCGACGGCTTCCACCTCTCCATCTGGACCCGCCCCGGCGGCGGTCCCACCAACCCCAACCCCGGCATCGGCGCGCAGATGCTCCAGGCGGACCTCGCCGCCGTCGGCATCCAGGCCGACATCCGCGTCTTCGAATGGGGGGAACTGATCAAACGCGCCAAGAACGGCGAGCACGACCTGGTGTTCATGGGCTGGGTCGGCGACAACGGCGACCCGGACAACTTCCTCGGCCCCAACCTCTCCTGCGCCGCCGCCAGCTCCGGCGAAAACCTCGCCGGCTGGTGCGACCCCACCTTCGACGCCCTCATCCGCCAGGCCCGCGCCGAACGCGACGGCACCCAGCGCGCCGCCCTCTACCGCCAGGCCCTGGGCATCTTCCACCAGCAAGCCCCCTGGATCCCCCTCGCCCACCCCCGGCAATTCGCCGTCGTGCGCAAAGGCGTCAGCGGCTACCAGCTCAACCCGCTGGGGTCGAACAACTTTGCGCGGGTGAGGTTGGAGGGGGACTGAGCGGCGTAGAAGCGGGGTAGCGGCTGGGGTGAACTCGTCACCGCCTGCGGAATAGGCGACCACGCGCAGGTGAGCGTACAAGGTGGGATCAGTGGCGTCCTACGCCTCGGTTTTCGGAGCCGACCAGAAAACGCTGAAGCCCCATTAGGTGCTTGCCAGAGCAGTGGGAGCCGGTCACGAAATCGAAAAATGGGCTGGCAACACGGCCGGGATATTGGTTGACTGCCGCATCGCAGGGCGGGATGCCCTGTCCTTCTGAGACAAGGAAGTCTGATGCCATTTACCAAAAGCCTAATCCTCGAAATCACCGACGAATACGTTACGTACTGCGCCGATTGGTCCAACGCCGACCGAGGTAATGCCATCTCTAGCGAACATCTCTGCGGCGCGGAGGGAATCACCGAGCCCCATAACGCAGATGACTCCCCACTTCAACCAAAGCCCTAGAACACCACCTACCGCTTACGCGGTCGTCCTGAACGTACGCCACATCACTGC